>JAYTIR010000091.1:0-4577 GCA_043731765.1 Burkholderiales bacterium | reverse complement strand
TTCCACCGGCCGGAGTCCGCATTCGTCGCGGGCTTCATGGGCGCGGACAATGCGCTCGACCTGATGCACGCAAGCGATGGCACGCTGGCCGCCGCGGTGGCCGGCACGCCGGCGGACGCGCGCATGCGCGCCCATTTTCGCAGCGATGCGGCTCGCCTCGCCGCCGCGACAGAACGGCACACGTCCGACTCGCTGGTCCTCAACGGCGTCGTATCGCAAACGGTCTACGTGGGACATGGATATCGCTACCGGGTGCGTACCGACGGCGCCGATATCTGGGTGAACGCGCCGGAGCGTTACGCGGAAGGGACGGCGGCTTGGGTCGTCGTCCCGCGCGCGGCGCTCCTGCTTTTTCCGGGCCCGTCCAGTACCCGGGCATTTCCTTAGGAGAACGCAATGAAACTTCGCCTTGGTTTTTTGGCCGCGACTCTCGTGGCGGCCGTGTTCGCGGCGGTTGGCGCCGGCGCGCAGACCACGCTCAATGTCATCACCGCCGGCGACCAGAACATGGTCGACTACGTGAACAACTATCTCGCGCCGAAATTCGAGGCGATGAACCCTGGGGTCAAGGTGCGCGCCGTCGGTACGGGACCGGGCGATTCCGGTTCCCAGAAGATCTACGAAAAACTGCTGGCGCAACAGAAGGCAGGCAATGCCACATGGGACGTCGACGTGGCGGTCGTGCACCAGCGCGGCGCCGCGACTATGGTCAACGAAAAGCTGCTGATGTCCTATCGCAACGACATCGCGGCGGGCAAGCTCGTTTCGCGCGACACCGCAAAGAATGCGCTCGGCGCGAATGTCGACGGCTATGTCCTGCCGATGTTCCACAGCCAGATCGCGTTCGCCTACAACCCGGACCTTGTGAAGGCGCCGCCGAAGTCATATGCGGAGTTAGCCGAATGGGTGAAGAAAAACCCGAAGCAGTTCGGATATAACGGCGTCAAAGGCGGCATGTCCGGCGTGGGCTTCGTCATGGGCTGGGTAGGTGCGAATGCCGGCATCGGCGACAAGCTCGAGAAGGGTCCGTACGACCCGGCGCAAAAAGCGGCGATCGACAAGTCCCTCGTGGGCCTCAAGGACTTCAATCAGTACGTCGTGATGACCCCGGGCAACGCCGGCACGCTCGACATGCTGAATCGCGGCGAAATTGCGATGGGTCCGGTGTGGGTCGACATGTTCTACACGTGGCAGGCCGACGGCAAGATGGGTCCGAAGGTCAAGCTTGCACTGCCGTCGCCCGGTCTGCCGGGACAGCCGATGTATTACGTCATCCCCAGCAAGGCTGCGAATGCCGCGCTTGCCAAGAAATTCATCGACCTTGCGGAGAGCCCCGAAGTGCAGGCGGACGGCATTGTCAAGCAGTTCAACTGGTACCCGGGCATCGATCCGCAGTTCGTGCAGGCGAAGCTCACGCCGGCCGAGTGGAACAAGCTCTTCACCGACATTCCACCGTCGGACCTCGCGAAGTACGGCCGGCCGTTCCCGCTGTCCGATTATTTCACCGACATCGTCGAGGGATACGAGCGTGTTGTGTTGAAATGAAGTTGTCGTCGTTCCCGCGAATGCGGGAACCCAGCGTCATTGAACGCAAATCGCGGGATCCCCGCGCAGTTACCAAAATGAGCGGGGATGACGATGTGCGCGCGGCGTGACTGACGACAAGACAGCCGGCGGGAGCTGGCGGGCCTATGCGCTCGTCACTCCTGCGCTCGCCGTCATCGGCGTGTTCTTCGTGCTGCCGCTCCTGATGTCGGCCGTCCTGGCCTTCCGCGACAAGAGCGGCGCCTTCACGCTGGAGCATTTCGCGAAGGCGTGGGATCTGTACCGCACGGACTTCCTCTTCACGATCGGCATCACGCTGTTGGCGACGGTGCTGATCGGCCTCGTTGCGATCGCCATCTCCGGGTATCTCACGCTTGGCGAGAATCCGCGCGCAGTGGCAATCCTGCGCTGGCTGTACCGCTGGCCCCTGTTTATCCCGTTCATCGTGACCGGGCAGGTGATGCGCACCTTCCTCGCCAAGAACGGAATGCTGAATCACGTGCTGATCGGGTCCGGGCTGATCGAGCCTCTCGCTGCGCAAAGCATGCTCGACTGGCGCGGCATTGTCGTGGCGTTTGTGTGGAAGCAGGCGCCGTTCGTGACGCTGCTGCTCGCCGGCGCGTTGGCCTCGATCGAATCGCAGCACATAGAAGCCGCGCGCAATCTGGGCGCGCGCCGATTCCGTGTGTTGATTGACATCCTCCTGCCCCAGGTGCGCGGCACGTTGCTCGTCGGCCTTGTGCTGTCGTTCGTAACGATGCTCTCGGTGCTGTCGGTGCCGCTCATGATCAACCCGAATTCCCCGACGATGATCACCGTTGACATCGCGTACCGGATCAACACGCACAGTGACTACGCCGTGGCCAATGCCCTGTGCCTGATGTCGCTGCTGGTCGCGGCCGCGGCCGCGTGGTTGTATTTGCGGCACGCAGTGGGTCAGGTGGCACGACAATGAACGTCACTGTTCTTTCCCGTTGGCCACAGGACATCACGCGCGCGGTGTTGCTGGGCCTTGTCGCATTCGCCATCTTCGGACCACTCCTCAACCTGTTCCTGTGGGCGTTCGCCGAGCAGTGGTATTTCCCGTACAAGTTGCCGCAGCAGTTCGGGTTCACGTTCTGGGCGCGCGTGTTTCAGCCGCGCGGCAATGCGATTGCTTCGCTCGCGACAAGCATCTGGATTGCGCTGTTGACGGTGGTGACGAGCCTCATCGTTGCAATCCCCGCCGGTTATGCGCTGGCTCGCCTCAAGTTGCGCTGGCGTGGCCTCATCCTTCTCGCATTCCTGTTACCGCAGGCGGTTCCGAACATTCCCGTGTATGTGAATATCGCCCGGATCTTCTACGAACTCGGCCTGAACGGCACGGTGCTTGGCGTGGTCCTGGTTCATGCGGCGCATGGACTGGTGCTCGCGGTGTGGATCGCGTCGGCGGCGTTCGCCTCTGTCGACGCGTCGCTGGAAGAGGCTTCGCGCAACATGGGCGCATCGCCATGGACCTGCTTTCGCACCGTGACAATGCCGCTGGCGCTGCCGGGGCTCATTGCGAGCGCGATTTTCGTGTTCCTCGAGTCCCTCGACGAATTCACGGGCACCTTCTTCGTCGGCGTGCCGGATGTCACCACGCTGCCGCTGCTGATGTTCAACGCAAGCATGGGCGGCAATTACCAGATCGCCTCCATCACCGCGCTGCTGCTGCTGATCCCGTCGATCGGCTTCATGCTGATCGTCGAACGCTTTCTCAAGGCCGACGTATTGGCGATGGTGGGACGTTAGGACACGGTTGCCCGGTTCTCGCCGGGTTTGACCGGAAAACCACGAAAAAGCTATAATCTTGGGTTCAATTCCCTGATAGCTCAGCTGGTAGAGCGACGGACTGTTAATCCGCAGGTCCCAGGTTCGAGCCCTGGTCGGGGAGCCAATCAAGTAAGGCCGTGCGTGATAGCGACGTGATCCCCGATTTTAGTAGCAGGTCGATTTAGAGTCCGGGGTTGAAAATCATGCAGTTTCCGTCGCCGCGCGGGCCGCTAACCGTGCCGCATAGACAGCCGGCGGCAGGCCGCCCAGATCTTTCTTCGGTCGATATTCGTTGTAGTCACGTCGCCACGTTTCGATCAGTGCGCGGGCGTGGGTCAGGCTGGTGAACCAGTGCTCGTTCAGGCATTCGTCGCGCAAGCGCCCGTTGAACGATTCGACATAGGCGTTTTGGTTCGGCTTGCCGGGTTCAATGAAGCGCAGTGCAACGCCGTTTTCGTGCGCCCAGATCATCATCGCCTTGCCGCAGAACTCGCTCCCGTTATCCGACCGAATCACCTTCGGCAATCCGCGCTCATGTTTCAATCGATCCAGGATGCGCGCGACATAAGCTCCCGACATCGCCCGATCCGGATGCACCGCCACCGCTTCGTGCGTGCAATCATCCACGCCGGTCAAGCATTTCAGACTACGGCCATCGGCCAGGCGATCGAATACAAAATCGACCGACCACACTTCATTCTGCCGGCTCGGCCGCAGCAACGGCTGGCGATCCGCCAACGCCACCTTCTTGCGCTTGCGCCGCCGCACCATCAGCTGCTCTTCCCGGTACAACCGCCGTACCCGCTTCAGGTTCACCGCCAAACCTTCTTGCCGTAACCGCAAATGAATCATCCGGTATCCGTGCCGCCGGTGGCGATGCGCCATATCCACTATGCGCTGGCGCAGCACTTGGTTGCGATCCTCCCGCCGCCGGTACCGCATCAGGCTCGCGCTCATGCCGGCCATGCGCAGGGCGTAGCGCTCCGAGAGCCCCCGCGCTTGGCCAAACCGTACCAGCTCGCGCCGTGCCGATACGGTTACCATTTTTTTCGCAGTGCTTCCCGCGCCACCTCGTTCTCCAGGACCGATTCGGCCAACAGCTTCTTCAGCCGCGCGTTCTCGGTCTCAAGTTCCTTCAGCCGCTTGGCGTCCGACACCGACATCCCGCCAAACTTGGACTTCCACAGGTAGTAACTCGCCTCGGAGAATCCGTGCTTGCGGCACAGGTCCTTCACTCC
>JAYTIR010000090.1:0-6924 GCA_043731765.1 Burkholderiales bacterium | reverse complement strand
TTCGGTTTTGACTCTGACGCCTTAAGCCAGTGCGCGAAACGTGGCAAAGCCCGCGACCGTGAGCAGCAGCGAGCCGAAAAGGTGGGCCGCGGCGAGTGCAATTCCGGCAGCGTAGTCACCGCGCGCCAGCAACTCGGTCACCTCCGCGGAAAAAGTCGAGAACGTCGTCAACCCGCCCAGGAATCCGGTGATGACGAACAGCCGCCATTCGGGCGAAAGGTCGTGCCGCACCAGAAAATACGCGACCGCGAACCCCACCAGGTAGCCGCCGATCAGGTTGGAGGCAAGCGTGCCCAGCGGGAACTTTGGCAGCTGCGTATTGAGCCACGCCGAAAGTCCCCAGCGCAACCAGGCGCCGCAGGCCGCGCCGACGCCGACGGCAGCGAATTGGCCGATCATGCGCGAATCATGGAGAGAAAATCACAAGGAGCAAATCACTGCGCGCGGCTCAGCGGATGAACTGTTCGATGTAGGCTGCACCAAGCCCGCATTTGGCATAATAGTCGCGGCACATGTCGATCTTGCTCCAGACGTCCTCGTAGCCGTTCTGCCTGCCATCCGCGTCGAGATAGATCATCGCCCCGCTGATGTTGAAGAATGTGATCATTTCCGGGCAGTCCTCCGGCACCGTCAGCGTGTGGATCTCGCCCGGCGGCTCGTAGACGAAGCTGCCCTCCTCCGCGGTCCAGTCGTGCTCGAGATATTTCCAGCGGCCCTTGATCACGTAGCCGATGACCACCATCGGATGCCGATGCCGCGACAGGACGCCGCTCTTGCGCACGCGCAACAGGTTGCACCAGCCGCCGGTGACTGTGTTCAGCAGCAATGGGCGGAACCAGACGTCCTTGGCCTGCGGCACCCAGACCCGCTCGTCGTCGGGTATCGCCGCGACGGCAATTTCCGGCTGTATTCCGAACGCCGGAAGGATCAGCGGTGCGTTCACTCCGCCTTTTCCTTGATGGCCCGGGCAAGTGCGGCGATTTCCGCCGCTTCGTCGAAGTTCTTCGGAAAATCGCGATGCGCCTTGCGATACCAGTAACGCGCGTTGGAGACGTCGCCTTCCTGCATATGGACAATGCCGTGCGCCCAGCACCCGAGCGTCGAGGCGTCTTCCTGCACAATCACATGCGCCTTTTCCCAGTCGTGCTTTTTCAGATAACGGACCGCAGTTCCAATAGGCATCGGTTTCTCCTACGTAATCATGTATCCACCATCCACCGGCAGTATGGCACCGGTGATGAAACGCGCGGCGGATGAACAGAGAAAAACGGTGGCGCCGGCAATATCATCCGGCTGCGCCCAGCGCGCCAGCGGCGTGCGCGCGATGATTGCGGCGCTGCGCTGCGGGTCGTCCTGCAGCGCCTGCGTCAGCGGTGTGGCGACCCAGCCCGGCGCGATGGCGTTGACCCGGATGCCGTCGGATGCGTACGCGATGGCAAGCGACTTGGTCAGTTGCGCGACGCCGCCCTTGCTCGCGCTGTAGCCCGGCACGAGGCCGCCGCCGAACCAGGACAGCACCGACGCCGTGTTGACGATCGCGCCGCGGGCCGCCTTGAGTTTTTCGCGTGCCACCGTGCAGCAGCGCATGGTGCCCGTGAGATTGATCGCGAGGACTTCCGCGAAGACGGCCACGTCGTGCTCCTCGCCACGGCGGATGATCCCGGCGCAGTTCACCAGCACGTCGAGCCGGGGCAGCGCCGAGACCAGCGCGGTCACCGCAGCCTCATCGCGCACGTCCAGCGCGATGGCGTCACGGCAGCGGAACCGCGGCGAGTCGCGCGCAGCGTCGCATTCGGCTCGGGTCGCGCCGGTCACCGTGACCACCGCACCCAGCTCGGCAAATGCATCGGCAATGGCGGCGCCGATCCCGCTGGTGCCGCCCACCACGAGCGCGACCTTGCCCGAATACAGATCCGGATGGAACGTCGCCGCAGTCACGCTGCGGCCTTGCTCATGACCGCACGCACGTCACGATCGCGTGGAAGCGGTGCGACTGCGCCATAACCGGTCGTGGCGAGCGCGGCCGCGACATTCGCGTAACCGGCCGCGGTGAATGGATCGTCGCCGGCAACGAGCCGCGCCGCGAACGCGCCGTCGAAACAGTCCCCCGCACCGGTGGCATCCACCGGCGTGACGCGATGGGCGGGGACGTGCTTCTGTCGCGTGCCGTCGGACACCATGCAGCCCTCGGCGCCGAGCTTGATGACCACGCCCGGCGCGCCGGCATGATGACAAGCCGCCAACACGGTCGTGGCGTCGCAGCCTTCGAACAATACGCGCGCGTCGTCCATGCTCGGCATGCACCAACTGCAGCGGCCCATGGTGGCCAGGATCGTCGCGCGCGCGCGCGCCAACGGCCAGAGCTTGAGTCGAAGGTTGGGGTCGTAGGTCACGAGCGCACCGGCGGTCGTCGCCGCGTCGATCGCGGCGAACACGGTGTCGCAGGCGCTGGCCGAAATGGCCTGGCTGATGCCGGACACGTGCAACAGGCGTGTCGACCGTATCACCTCGAGCGGCAGCGTATCGGGCCGCATGCTGCTTGCCGCCGAACCCGCGCGCAAATAGGAGAACTCGTGGCCGTGTTCGCCGTGGGCAACGAAATAGATGCCGGTAGGCGCGTCGGCGTCGGTGGCAACCCCACGGGTGTCGATGCCTTCCGCGGCCCACAGGTCGCGGAACAGGCGGCCAAACGCGTCGCCTCCCAGCCGCGTGACGTACCCGACGCGCGCGCCGAGGCGTGCCGCGGCGATGGCCATGTTCGACGTATCGCCACCGAAACCTTGCACGTAGGCGTTCGGGGTCTTCGCGTGCGTCTGGTTGAACTCGATCAGCGGTTCGCCCAGCGCGACGATGTCGAGGAAATTTCCAGTGCCGGTAGTCATGTCAACCGAGTGTCAAGCGTGGATCAGTTGCGATCGAAATTGTGGTGTTTGCCGGAGCCGATTGCTATCTTACCGCCAAGGCGCGGAATCCGGCCGCATAGGCTGCCGCTGCGGCGCGCACATTTTCAGCACGCGCGCCCGGCGCATAGAGATTCGACCCGGTACCGAAGCCGGACGCGCCCGCGCTCCAATAGGCGCCCATGTTGTCGGGCCGGATGCCGCCCACCGCGAACACCAGCGCATCGCGGGGCAGGACCGCGCGCCATGCCCTGAGCGCGCCGGGTGGCAGCGCCTCGGCCGGAAACATCTTGAGCCCGTCCGCGCCGGCAGCGAGCGCTGCGAACGCTTCGGTCGGTGTCGCCACACCGGGAACGCAGACCATGCCCTGTCCCTTGGCTGCGCGGATCACTGCGGTGTCGGCATGAGGCATGACCACCACCTTGCCGCCGGCATCGCGCACGCGCGCGACGTCGGCCACGTCGAGCACGGTGCCCGCGCCGACCAGGCATTGTTCGCCGCACGCGTTCGCCAGAAGCCGGATGGATTCGAATGGCCGCGGTGAATTGAGCGGCACCTCGAGCACGCGAAAGCCTTCCGCAACCAGTGCTCCCGAAATCGCCGGAATCTCCTCGGGTGTGATGCCGCGCAACACCGCAATCAACGGCAGAGGATCGAGATAGGGCAGCAACGGATTCATGCGATTACCTGTCCATGCGGAGTTGCCGGAACCAGCGAAGCATGTTGTGCGATCCGCCAGAGACCGATGGCAGCGGCATCAGCGGGAGCCATTTCCACGGCGATATCCGCTTGCGTCATCACGGCAGCGTAGCGCGCGAGCAATGCGTCGGCGCCGACCAATCGCACGCGCGCGCAGTCGCACCCTTGTCGCTGTGCCCACGCGCGCGCATTGCGCACTTCGCGACCAATGAGCAGGCCCGACAGCCAATCCGGAACATCGTGAGGCGCCAATTCGCCCATCAACGTCAGCGTGCGCGCGCCGAACAGGTCATGACTCAATCCACCCGCGCCCAGGCCGCGGGTCACGCCGCGCGCGAAGGCAGGGCCGGCCTCTGCCCCGGCGGGCTGCGCGAGGCGACCCAGGATACTGTGGGTCAGAAGGACGTTGTACATCTCCCCGGTCATGAACGTCGCGAAATCCACGAGGCGTCCCTTTTCGACCAGCGCCCATTTGCAATGCGTGCCGGGCAGCACCGCCAGCACACGCTCTTCGCGTTCGTCGACCGCGCCGGCAAGTTGCGTCTCCTCGCCGCGCATGACGTCGGGAATGCCGTTCGCGTCACGCGTGCGCACGCCCGGGACGATCGCGAGCACGTCGCCGGCGACCTGAATGATTCCTGCGGCCAACGTTGCAAGCGGCGCGGGACATTCCACGTACGGCGCCTCGCGCCAGCCCTGCCGGCTGCCGATCATGCCGCACGCCAGACGCGGCGCGGCCACGTCGTGCCAATCGCCCAGCAATGTGGCGAGCGCCTCGGGGAAGCATCCGTCCTGCACCTGCAAAACGCCCAGCGGCACCGCGCGCATCGCGACGACCTGCCCCGTTGCGCCCAGGCAATACGCGCGTGCCGATGTCGTTCCCCAGTCGATGGCGATGAGCGCCGTGGCGGTCATGTAGTCGGAAGCGACGGAGGCTCTTGCCAGCGCGCGGCGGCCTCGTCATCGCTGGTCCGCGCATCGACCCAGTGCGCGCCTTGCGGCGTCGTTTCTTTTTTCCAGAACGGCGCGCGGGTCTTGAGGTAATCCATGAGAAAGCGGCAAGCGTCGAATGCCTCGCCGCGGTGCGCGCTGGTCACCGCCACCAGCACGATCTGGTCGGTGGGCGCAAGCGTGCCGACGCGGTGGATCACGAGCACCTCGAGAATGTCGAAGCGTCCACGCGCTTCGGCAACGATCGCCTCCAGCGCCTTTTCGGTCATTCCGGGATAGTGTTCGAGCGTGAGCGTGGACACGCTCGCAGCATCGTTCACATCGCGCACGGTGCCGATGAAAGCCGCCACGGCGCCCACGCGCGCATCGCCCGCGCGCAGCGCGGCAATTTCGCGGCCTGCATCGAAATCCGCAGTCTGGATACGGACGGTCATGGATCAGGTCAGCCGCCGGTAACCGGCGGTAACAGCGCGACCTCGTCACCGTCACGCAACGTTGCATCCGACGCGACCATCGCGTGATTGACGGCGACGCGGACGGCGCGGCCAGCAGCCAGTTCGATGGCAAACGCCCCGCCCCGCTCGCGCAGGAGGTCAAGGACGGTCGCGACCGAGGAATTTTTCTTTGGCAGCAACAACGGTTCGCCGGCGCGTCCGAATGCCTCGCGCAGTCGCGCCAGGTAGACGAGGCGAACAGTGACGGCAGTTGCGGTGCGCGAATCGGGCATGGGTCGCGATTGAATGACGGCCGGCCCCAGGAACGGGCACGGGCGTTCCGATTTTACGCGCAGCGTTGGATCAGATGCGGTGGATCGGAAGCGGCGGACCGAAAGCAGCGGATCAGAAGCGGAACTGCAGGCCGAACTGAACCTGATCCGACTCCGGCAGCGCGCCGGTCATCGGCTCGCCCGCGAGGCGCCCGTAACGTGCGTATTCGAGGCGCAGGCCCAGCACCCGATTCACGTCATAGCGCAAGCCCAGACCGTAGTTGACGCCATCGCGAGTGCGCCGGACGTCGCTGCTCACGCCGACTCCGGGAAAGTTGGCGACCGGCTCGTTCTGGATGTAACCCAGGCGACCGTACAGCGAGAATTTCTTCGCGAAGCCCCAACTGGTGTACACGTCCGCGTTCCAGGTCTTGGCCGCGGCGTCATTGGCAAGGGCGAGTCCCATGCCCGGGCGTCCGGCAGCGACGTCGGGTCGAAGCGCAAAGCGGTCTGCGGACGCCAGCGCGGCCTCTACCGCGATGTCGTTGGCCCAGCGATAGCCCCCGTAGGCGAGGGTGCGCGTGCCGTTGTCCTCGGTCGACGGCAGCGTGAACTTGCCCCATGCGGAGGAAATATGGCCGAACTGGAGACCGTCGGACTCGCTGCCATGGCCGCGCATCGAGAGCCCGCCATAGAAGCCCGTCAGCCCCGGTTCTAGCGCACGTTCGTCCGCCATGGCCGGAAATGCCATCGCGGCTCCGGTAATGGTTACGATAAACGCTGCAAGTAATTGATTTTTAATCATACCAAGTTGGAATTGCCCATGTGCGCGGACAGCGAGCGTGGACCGCGTTGGGAATCCTCGGCCACCACCTCATTGGTCAACTGGAAATGCCGCGAGTTCAAGCTACTCCTTCGCCCCCGGCCAAGTCAATCGGGCATCGGATAATCGATCGCGTGCTTGTGGATAAATGTTGCGATTTCGTCCAGGGCGGTCAGGGGGAACGCCGGAAGACGGCCGCCGGCGAACGCTGTGGGGTCATCCGTCGCTATGGCGGTAATGTGGGGATCCTGTGGATGAAGCATCGGCTTGCCCACCGATTCGCGCCAGATTTCGAGTTTGGGGATCGGGTACGCCTTGTAACCCTCGATCAGTGCCAGGTCGCACGGCGACAACCGGGCCAGCGCCTCCCGTAGCGTCATCTCCGCCTCGCCGCGCAATTCATGCATCAGCGCCCAACGCACGCCTGACGAAATCAGCACTTCGTTGCAACCCGCTTGCCGATGGCGATGCGAGTCCTTGCCCGGCTGGTCCAGGTCGAATTTGTGATGCGCGTGTTTGATCAGCGACACCGTGAGGCCGCGGGCGACCAGGCGCGGAATGACCTGCTCGATCAGCGTCGTCTTGCCGCTGCCGGACCAACCCGCGAAGCCGAAGATGCGCATCTTTTCTACCTGCCGAAGGTGGCGAAGAGAATTGTGGGAAGCAGATGCAGGAGGACAGCGATTTTCATGGCGAGAACCCGGGACGCGCGGAAAGGATTCGGATTGTAGCGTTGCCCGACCGACGCCGATTGCGAGACCCCCGCACGCCGGCCTATAGTGGGGATGCCGCGACGCGATCCGGCGGAATTCCCGTACCCGACAGGCTTTGCCAATCCCATGACC
>JAYTIR010000089.1:0-3695 GCA_043731765.1 Burkholderiales bacterium | reverse complement strand
CGGCGATCGGCGAATTCGCCGGCAGCATGGCCACGCTGTCGGGGAGCGCGGACCTCGAAGTGCGCGGGCCGCGCTCGGGGTTCGACGAGACGCTCTTCGTCGGCCTCGCACAGGATCCGGACATCGCGGTCGCCAGCCCGATCATCGAGATCGACGCGCGCATCAAGGGGCGCGACGATGCGTTGATTATTTTCGGGGTCGATGCATTTCGTGCGGGCGCGGTCACGCCGGCGCTGACGGGCAACGCAAATGATCCGCTCGACGTGCTGCGCCCGGACACGGTGTTCTTGAGTACCGCCGCGGCCGCTTGGCTTTCCGCACAAGCGGGGGACAGGTTGACGCTGCAGGCAGGATTGCGCGACGTGACCCTGACGGTGGCGGGTCTGGTCCAGTCTTCCTCGTCGCAAAGATACGCCGTCATGGATGTTGCCGCCGTGCAGGAACATTTCGGACGCGTCGGACGCCTCACGCGCATCGACCTTCGGGTGCGGCCCGGTGTCGACGTCGGCGCGGTGCGCACGCGGCTCAGGTCCGGATTGCCGGCGGGACTCGGCGTCGAGGCGCCACAAGCGCGAGCAGAAGCGACGACACGCATGTCGCGCGCGTATCGGGTCAACCTCAACGTGCTTGCCCTGGTTGCGTTGTTCACCGGTGGCCTGCTGGTGTTTTCGACACAGGCGCTGTCCGTGGTCAGACGGCGCGCGCAATTCGCGCTGCTGCGCACACTGGGCCTCCCCCGAAGGCGCCTGGTCTGGCTGTTGCTCGTCGAAGGTGCGACGATCGGTGCCGCCGGGTCGCTGCTCGGATTGCTGGCGGGATACGTGCTCGCGGTGGTCGCGATGCGAATTTTCGGCGGCGACCTGGGCGCCGGTTTTTTTCCTGGCATCGCGCCCGCCGTCGCCATCGAACCCTTCGCCGCATCAATCTTCGGTGCGCTCGGCATCCTCGTCGCCGTTCTGGGTTGCGTCGTGCCGGCGCTTGAAGCCGCACGCGCGGCGCCTGCGGCCGCACTCAAGGCCGGCGACGAACAATCGGCATTCCGTCCACTGCGCCGCGCATGGCCCGGCGTCATGCTGCTGGCCGCGGGGGCATTGGCCACCCTGCTGCCGCCGATAAGCGGATTGCCGCTCTTCGGTTATGTGGCCATCGCCTTGCTGCTCTTCGGCACATTGCTGCTGATGCCGCGGCTGGCGACGGCCCTGCTCGCGCACGTGCCCACTCCGCGCGCCGTTCCTGCGGCACTTGCTTTCGACCAGCTGCGCGGCGCCCCGGGACAGGCCACGGTCAGTCTCGCGACCATCGTCGCCAGTGTGTCATTGATGGTCTCGATGGCAATCATGGTGGCCTCGTTTCGCCAATCTCTCGACGACTGGCTGGCGCGCATTGTTCCTGCGGACATGTATGTGCGCGCAGGCTACGCCGGGGACAGCGCCTTCTTCAGCATCGATGACCAGCGCAAATTCGCCGGGCTGCGCGGTGTGCGTCGCGTCGATTTCCTGCGCGTGCAAAGCCTGCTTCTCGATCCGGGGCAGCCACGCGTCGTCCTGCTTGCGCGCGACCTTCCCGCGGACGATCCGGCGCGCGCGTTGCCGCTCGCTGCGGAAGCGCCAGCCCGTTCGGCCGGCGATCCGCCCAGGGTGTGGGTGAGCGAAGCGATCGTGGACCTCTACGGCTACCGCCCTGGCCGGCAAATAACGCTGCCGTTGGCAGGGCGCGCGGTGTCGTTCATCGTCGCCGGCGTCTGGCGCGATTACGCCCGGCAGCAAGGCGCCATCGTAATGGAGCGCGCGTTGTACGCCACGTTGACGGGCGACACCACTGCGAACGACGCGTCACTCATGCTCGATTCGGGCACGCACGTCGAGGACGTGCGACGCGAACTCGAAGCGCGCCTGGGTGCCGACGGCCAGTTGACGTTTGCGGCACCGGGTGACATCCGGGCCGTCTCGCTGCGGATTTTCGATCGGACGTTTGCGGTGACCTATGCGCTCGAGGCCGCCGCGGTGGGCATCGGATTGGTCGGACTGTCGTCGTCGTTCGGAGCACTCGTGTTCGCCAGGCGGCGCGAGTTCGGCATGTTGCGGCACATCGGACTCACGCGGCGGCAGATCGCGGGCATGCTGGCGACGGAAGGGTTGGTGGTCAGCGGAATCGGTCTCCTCGTGGGCCTGGCATTGGGATGGCTCATGAGCCTCATCCTCATTTTCGTGGTCAACCGGCAGTCGTTCCACTGGAGCATGGACCTGCACGTGCCGTGGGTTCCGCTGCTGGCATTCGCGATCATTTTGCTTGCGCTTGCCACGGCGACCACGCTCGTCAGCGCACGCTCTGCGATGGGTGGCGACGTCATCCGCGCGGTGAAGGACGACTGGTGAACCGGCGTACGTTCCTGTTCGTCCCGCTGGCGCTGGCCGGTGCGCGCGCCGGCGCGCAGGTCAGCTATCCCGAAGTCATACCGGGCACCGTGCTGGAATTTCCGCGAGACCATGGCAGCCACTCCGCCTTCCGCACCGAGTGGTGGTACATCACCGCGTGGGTGCGTAACCGCGACGGACATGATCTCGGCATTCAGATAACGTTCTTTCGCAATCGCCCCGGCGTCGCCGAAAGCGGGACCAGCCGCTTTGCGCCGCGGCAATTGCTGTTTGCGCACGCGGCGATTGCGGATCCGCGCCGCGGCCGGCTGCGCCACGATCAGCGTGCTGCGCGCGCGGGCTTCGGACTGGCGGAGTCGGCGGAGACAACGACCGACGTGCGCATTGCGGATTGGTCGCTGCGCCTGATGGGAGACACTTATGAGGCCCGAATCGCGGCGCGCGATTTCGCCGTCGACCTGGCATTCACGGCCCAGCGTCCACTTTTGCTGCAGGGGACGCTGGGCTTGAGTCGCAAGGGGCCGCACGCACGCCAGGCGAGCCATTACTACAGCCGACCGCATCTGGACGTCGCAGGCACGCTGACCGTGGACGGTCGCGCGGCAACCGTGCGCGGTACCGCCTGGCTCGATCACGAATGGTCGAGCGAATACCTGGCGCCCGAGGCGCGGGGGTGGGATTGGGTCGGCTTGAATCTCGATGACGGGTCGGCATTGATGGCCTTCCGGATTCGCGCTTCCGGCGGCGCCGCGTACTGGGCTGGCGGCGCGTTGCAGGACAAGGTCGGGACCGTCCGCAACCTGCGGCCGACGGAGGTCCGGTTCACGCCGCTGCGCCGCTGGCGCTCACCACGCACGGGCATCAACTATCCAGTGGCATGCAGGGTCGAGGCAGGTGGGCTCGATTTCACACTCGAGCCGTTGTTCGACGACCAGGAACTCGATTCGCGCGCGAGCGTGGGAACGATCTACTGGGAAGGCGCCGCGCGCGCGTTCGCGGGCGGCCGGGAGATCGGCCGCGGCTATCTTGAATTGACGGGGTATGGCAGCGCGTTGAAATTCTGATTGCGTCGCGTCATTCGCGACCCGCCATCTTGAGGGCCTCCCGCGCGGCCAGCGCCAGGGGATCGCTCCTGTTGTTCGCAATCCGGGCCAACACCTCCCGCGACCCCGGACCGAGGACGATGCCGAGTCCGGCCACGGCGTTGGCGCGATATCCAGTGGCAAAACGCCGCACCTGATCGTCGACATACGACTGGCGCGAGACGCGCCTGAACGCGGCCAGGTCTTTCTCGCTGACGCCCTCGATGTTGTATTCCTG
>JAYTIR010000088.1:0-5998 GCA_043731765.1 Burkholderiales bacterium | reverse complement strand
CTTCGGCTCTCCGGCATCACCAAGATCTATCCGTCAGTTATCGCCAACCAGGGCATCAACCTTGGCGTGCTGCCCGGCGAAATTCATGCCGTGTTGGGCGAGAACGGCGCGGGCAAGTCCACGTTGATGAAAATCATCTACGGGGTCGTCAAGCCGGATGCCGGGACGATTCACTGGGAAGGCAACGAAGTCACCATCGCCAATCCAGCGCGCGCGCGGCGCTTGGGCGTGGGCATGGTGTTCCAGCATTTCTCGCTGTTCGAAACGCTTACCGTCGCCGAGAACATCGCATTGGCACTCGAAGCCGGGCGCGCCGGCGCCGACCTGCCGGCGCGCATTCGCGACGTGTCCGCAAAATACGGCCTGCCGCTCGACCCGCATCGCCATATCCACACGATGTCCGTCGGCGAACGCCAGCGCGTCGAGATCGTTCGCTGCCTGCTGCAGGACCCGCGGCTCCTCATCATGGACGAGCCGACGTCGGTGCTGACGCCGCAGGCGGTGGAAAAACTGTTCGAAACGCTGCGCCGGCTCGCATCCGAAGGCTGCAGCATCCTCTACATCAGCCACAAGCTCGACGAAATCCGCGCGCTCTGCCACAAGGCAACGGTGCTGCGATCGGGGCAGGTCACCGGAGAATGCGATCCGCGCAAGGAATCTTCCTCCTCGCTCGCACGCATGATGATCGGCGGTGACCTCCCCCATCCGCGGCATCGCGAAGCGCACGCGGGCGACGCCGCGCTGGTCGTTTCCAACCTGTCCTTGCCCTCGGACGATCCGTTCGGCACATCGCTCGCGAACATCAACCTCAAGGTTCGCGCCGGCGAAATCGTCGGCATCGCCGGCGTATCGGGCAACGGGCAGAAAGAGTTCATGGCGGCGCTTTCCGGCGAACGACTGCTTGTCGACACCGCCACCGTGACCATCCTCGGCAGGGCCGCAGGCGGGCTCGATGCCGCGCAACGGCGCGCACTGGGGCTTGCGTTCGTTCCGGAAGAGCGCCTGGGTCGTGGCGCCGTGCCCGAAATGTCGCTGGCCGACAACGCCTTGTTGACGGCGCATCGCGAGGGATTGGTGGCGCATGGGTTCATTCGCGTGGAGGCCGTGCGCAGTTATGCGGTCGACACGATCGAGGCGTTTGGCGTCAAGGCCGGTGGCCCGGATGCGGCAGCGCGCAGTCTTTCCGGCGGCAACCTGCAGAAATTCATTGTCGGCCGCGAGATCCGGCAAAAGCCCAAGGTGATGATCGCGGCACAGCCGACGTGGGGCGTGGACGTCGGCGCCGCCGCGCAAATCCGACAGGCGCTGCTCGACCTGCGCGACACCGGCGTGGCCATCCTCGTCATCTCGGAGGAATTGGATGAACTCTTCGAAATCTGCGACAGCCTCGCCGTAATCGCGCAGGGGCGCTTGTCGGAAGTGAAGCCCGTGCGCGAAACCGACGCCGAGGAAATCGGATTGCTCATGTCCGGTTCCTACACTTAGCAAGCTGATGCTCAAGCTCGAAGCACGCCCCGAACCTTCCCGCGTTGCCGGGTGGCTGTCGCCGCTGCTGGCCGCGGCGGCCACGCTCGTCGTCGGCTTCATCCTGTTCACCGCCATGGGCAAAGATCCATGGCTCGCCTTTCACGCGTTCTTCGTGAAGCCCGTGGCCACACTTTACGGTGTCGGCGAGCTGCTGCTCAAGGCGACTCCGCTGATGCTGATCGCGGTGGGCCTTGCCGCCGGGTATCGCGCCAACGTCTGGAACATCGGCGCCGAGGGACAGCTGACGATGGGCGCGATATTTGGCGGCGGCATCGCATTGCTCTTGCACGAATCGACTTCGCCGCTCGTACTCCCGTTGATGATGATTGCGGGCGTGGCCGGCGGCATGGTGTGGGCAGCCATTCCCGCGTATTTGCGTAACCGCTTCAACGCCAACGAGATCCTCACGTCGCTGATGATGGTCTACGTCGCAACGCTGACGCTGTCCCTGCTCGTGCATGGCGCATGGCGCGATCCGGACGGGTTCAACTTTCCGCAATCGAAGATGTTCGGCGACGCGGCAGTGTCGCCCATCCTGTTGCCCGAGACGCGGCTCAACATTGCGCTGTTGCTCGCACTCGCCGTCGTCGCGCTGGGGTGGCTCTTCATGCGCAAGAGCCTGGCAGGCTTCCAGATGCGCGTCGCGGGCCTGGCGCCTGCGGCCGCGAACTACGCCGGCATTTCCGCGCATCGCACCGTGTGGTTCGGCATGCTGATCGGCGGCGCGTGCGCGGGACTCGCCGGGGTCAGCGAAGTGGCCGGCCCGATCGGCCAGTTGCTGCCGTCGGTGTCGCCGGGTTACGGTTTTGCCGCCATCATCGTCGCCTTCGTCGGCCGACTGCATCCGGTCGGCATCGTATTCGCGAGCCTGCTCATGTCGCTCCTTTATCTGGGTGGCGAATCCGCGCAGATCAACTTGGCACTCCCGTCCGCCGTGACGGGCCTGTTCCAGGGCACGCTGTTGTTCTTCCTGCTCGCCGCCGACGTCTTCATCAACTTTCGCCTGCGCGTGACGCGCCCGCGTGCCCGCGCGGTCGCTCACTGATGGACCCGAATTGATGGACCCGAATTGACAGACCATCTGGCGCAGCTGATCGTGCTCACGCTTGCCGCGGGCACACCACTTGTCTACGCGGCGTTGGGCGAACTGGTCACGGAGAAATCCGGCGTCCTCAACCTGGGCGTCGAAGGCATGATGCTGGTCGGCGCGGTCACGTCGTTCATTGTCGCGGCCACCACCAAGTCGCCGTGGCTCGGCGTGGCCGCCGGCATGGCGGCGGGCGCCGCGCTGTCGCTCATTTTCGGCGTGCTCACGCTGTCGCTGATGGCGAACCAGGTGGCGAGCGGCCTTGCGCTGTCGCTGTTCGGCATCGGTCTGTCCGCATTCGTCGGTCTCAATTTCGTCAGCGTGGTCATCGCTCCGATCAAGCCGCTCGCCATTGCGGGACTTTCCGATCTTCCCGTGGTCGGCAAGCTGCTGTTCGGGCACAACCCGCTCGTCTATCTGTCGCTCGTATTGTTCGCCGCGATCCAGTGGTTCCTGTACAGCACACGCGCGGGGCTCATCGTCCGGGCGGTGGGCGAATCCCCGCAATCGGCGCACGCGATCGGCTACTCCGTAGCGCGCATCCGTTACCTCGCCGTGATGTTCGGCGGTGCCTGCGCCGGATTGGGCGGCGCGTATCTGGCGGTCGCGTATACGCCGCTGTGGGTCGAAAGCATGACGGCGGGGCGGGGCTGGATCGCGCTGGCGCTGGTGGTGTTCGCCACCTGGAAACCGTGGCGCGTGCTGGCGGGCGCCTATCTGTTCGGCGGGGTCACGCTCGCGCAATTCCAGGCGCAGGGGATGGGCGTGGACATCCCGTCGCAATACCTGTCGATGCTGCCCTACGTGGCCACCATCGTCGTGTTGGCGATCATTTCGCGCGACGCGGCGACGATCCGCCTCAACGCCCCCTCCTCGCTCGGCAAGCCCTTCCACCCTGACTCGTAGCGACAGGAGCCTTCCGGCAGTGCAAGGTTGACCACGATTCGGGAATCGTCGACACTGACCCGCGTTTGCGCCAACCCGCAAATTCGACCGTCCCGATCCAAAGCCGCCTTTCGAGAAAGCCCCTTGCGTGAGCAACCTGCTGCCGATGCATCCACCGCTGGCCACGCTCGACGAGGACGCCTGGGAGGACCTGCTCAATTTCATCGAGGAACATCGGGTCATCCCCATCCTCGGGCCAGAGTTGCTGACCGTCGAGACCGAAACCGGACCGCGCCTTCTCTACGACTGGATTGCCGAGAAGCTCGCCGCCAAGTTGAACGTCGACACCGCGCAACTCCCGCAGCCCTATACGCTCAACGACGTCGTCTGCTGGTTCCTCTCGTCGCGCGGCCGGCGGGAAGAGGCCTATACGCGCTTGCGCAGCATCCTGCGCGAAGCGAACTTCGCCCCGCCGTTGGCACTCCGCCGGCTGGCGCAGATCACCGACTTCAACCTCTTTGTCACAACGACCTTCGATCCGCTGCTCGAACAGGCGATCAATGCCGAGCGTTTTGGCGGCGCGCAATCCACCGAGGTGATTGCGTATGCGCCCAACCGCGTCGCCGACCTCACGACCGAGCGCGAAGCGCTCCAGCGGCCGGTCGTCTACCATCTCCTCGGGCGTCTTTCCGCTTCGCCCACCTACGTCATTTCCGACGAGGACACGCTCGAGTTCATCTGCGCGCTGCAAAGCGAACATCTCACGCCCGAAAAACTTTTCCACGAACTCGAGCACAACCACCTGCTCTTCATCGGCAGCAGTTTCACCAACTGGCTCGCCCGACTCTTCCTGCGCATGGCCAAGCGCCGACGCCTCTCGGACCCGCGCGACGTGGGCGAGGTCCTCGCCGACAACCATTCCGGCAAGGACGGGCGCCTGATGGCGTTCCTGCAACAGGTCAGCGTACGTACCCGCATCTACAGTGGCGCGGAGAATTTCGTCAACGAATTGCATCGCCGCTGGCTGATTCGCAGCAAGCCGGGCGAAGTCATTCCGTTGCACGCCGCGCCTGCACGCTTTCTGCCGCCTGAACACGAGATGCCGGATCACGCCGTGTTCATCAGCTACGCGCGCGAAGACCTGCCCGCGGTGCAGAAAATGAAGGCGGGCTTCGATGCCGCCGGCATCAAGACCTGGTTCGACCTCGATCGCCTCGAAGGCGGCGACGACTACGACCGCAAGATCCAGCGCAACATCGCTCGCTGCTCGTATTTCATTCCGGTCGTCTCGGCCACGACGCAGCGCCGGCTGGAGGGCTTCTTCCGCCGCGAGTGGAGTTACGCGATCGATCGCGCGCGCAATATCGCGGAAGGCGCCCTGTTCATCCTGCCCGTGTGCATCGACGACACCAACAGCAGCGAGGCGCAGGTGCCGGACAAATTCCGGGCCGTGCATTTCACGCGCCTTCCCGGCGGCGAAGTTTCGCCCGAGTTCGCGCAGCGCATTCGCGACCTCCTGTCGTCCCGCTAGCGCGCAGTCTCGATGAACGACATGGCCACCACGTCCGTTACCGACGACACCAACCTGTCCGTCGACGCCCTGCACCCGTGGCTCGGCCTCGCCTCCTTCACCGAGGAGACGCGCGGCTACTTCTATGGGCGCGAGGAGGAGGTTGCCGAGCTGTGCCGTCGAGTGCAGCGCAAGCAGCTCACGATCCTGTTCGGCCAATCGGGTCTGGGCAAGACTTCGATCCTGCGCGCCGGCATCGTCCCGCGGCTGCGGCCCGAGGGTTACTGCCCGGTCTACGTCCGCATCGATTATTCGCCCGAGTCGCCCGTGCCTACCGAGCAGATCAAGCAGGCCATCTTCCGCGCCACGCACGCTGCGGGCGCGTGGACGCAGCCCGGCACCGCCGTTACCGGTGAATCGCTCTGGGAGTTCCTGCACCACCGCGACGACGTCCTGCGCGACGAGTCCGGAAAAACGCTCATCCCGCTGCTTATTTTCGACCAGTTCGAAGAGCTGTTCACGCTCGCGCAAAGCGACGACTTCGGCCGGCAGCGTGCCGCGCAGTTCATCGAGGACCTGGCCGACCTGGTCGAGAATCGCGCGCCGAAGGCGCTCGAAGAAATGATGGATCGGGACGAGTCCGCGGTCGAGCGGTTCGACTTCACGCGCAGCGACTACCGCATCCTCATTGCCTTGCGTGAGGACTACCTGGCCCATCTCGAGGGATTGAAGGGCGGCATGCCCTCAATCTCGCAGAACCGGATGCGGCTCGCCCGCATGACAGGGGCGCAGGCGTTGAGCGCCGTGCAGAAACCGGGCGGAAAACTGGTCTCCGAAGAGGTGGCGGCCTCCATTGTCCGGTTCATCGCGGGCGGCGCGGAACTCGCCAATGCCGAGGTCGAGCCCGCGCTGTTGAGCCTTATCTGCCGCGAACTCAACAACGCGCGAATCGCGCAGGGCCGTAGCGAAATTTCCGCGGACCTGTTGGC
>JAYTIR010000087.1:0-23802 GCA_043731765.1 Burkholderiales bacterium | reverse complement strand
CCGGGTGGCTACACCGTCGCGCCGCTGCTGCCGGCCAACACGCGCATTCTCGCGGCGCTCGCGCTGCCGCCCATCTACGGCATTTCGTGCGCGGGCGACGTGGGCGAAGAAGTGTTCCTCGCGCGCGCGGGAAACGCGCTTGCTCGTGGCCTCCGGTTGATCCAGCTTCGCGAAAAAGACTGGCCGCTCGCACGCCGCGACGCCTTGGCGCAGCGCCTCGTGCCGCTCGCGCATCGTTTTGGCGCCAAGGTCCTGTTGAACGGAACCGCGGGCGACGCACGCCGCCTCGGTTGCGATGGCATTCATTGGACATCCGCGGCGCTCTCCCAAGCATCGGAGCGTCCGACCGACACGATTGTCGCGGCGTCCTGTCACACGCGTCATGACCTGGCGCGCGCGTTCGATCTCGACCTCGACTTTGCTGTTCTCGGGCCCGTGGCGGCGACCCCCACGCATCCGCAGGCTGCGCCGCTTGGCTGGGACGGATTCGCGGCAACGGTGGCGGGCACGCGCCTGCCGGTGTATGCGCTGGGCGGCCTTGACTCCGATGACCTCACCAATGCCATCGACCACGGCGCGCAGGGTGTGGCGCTGCGCCGCGCGGCGTGGCCCGCGGATTAGCGACACCTAAGGTTCGTCGGGAGGCGGCGCGGGGTCGAATTCGTCCGGAGGATCGACGGCGGGGACGCGGTACGCGCCGCTGGCCCAGGCACCCTGGTCGATCGTCCGGCAGCGCTCCGAACAGAATGGCCGCCATTTCGGCGCCGCGGTCCACACGACGGGAGCGCCGCATTGCGGGCACGCGACAACGCGCGTTGCATTCATCGTATGTATGCCGGAGATTGCAGAACATTGGCAGTCTTGTTGCAACGTTGGCGTAAATGGTAAAGATCGCGGGGCCGGAAACGCGATCGGGCGAGCGCATGCACTACGGGTCGTCCCAATTTGGAACTGCCTACCAGGCCTGGGTGCTTGCTATTGGGCGATCCCAGATCGGTCATGCGTAAAGTTCCTTTCGGTCGAGGTTCGGTGCAAGACTGAAAACGTCGCATGGCAAGTCCTTGTCATGCAGAGGCAGGAGCCGTATACGCAGATCTTCATGGTGCATATAAAAATGTTGGAATCCATATGAGTCCAATAAATCGAAAATCGCTTTTGTTCGCTGAGCCTGGACCGTGCGTTCGTAGAAATCGCCGCTTTCCCACACTACCGCCGCCACGTCGCCCGAAGAGAGCAAGTGTCGCGCTCCCGATAGAACCTCCAATTCATAACCCTCTACGTCAATTTTCAGAAAGATTCGTCGCCAGCGCAAGTGTGCGCGACTGCTTAACAGCTGATCGAGAGTGGTCATTTCAACCTGGATGGTGTTGGTCAAGCCAAATTCGCTACCGTCGGGTCTGACGTTGTGCCCCATGCTGGAGCCATCAACTCGCATTCGCGCGACACCTTCTCGATCGCCAATCGCGTTGGGAATTACCTCCACGTCGGCTCCGAGTCGATTGCGTTCAATCCAACTGCGCAACCTCGTGCTGTTCTCGTGGTGAGGTTCGATCGCCAGAACGCTGACTTGATTGGGCCAACGGGTCGCTGCGGTGAGGGAGTGGACCCCCCAATGCGCACCCACGTCAATGAACACGTCGTCGGAATTCAATTGCAGATCAAGAAAGCGACGTAATGCAAATTCATATCCTCGCTCTGCGACCTCCTTATAGAACAGATGCGCCGCTCCCGGATCGCTGAGAACGAGCGAAGCAGGAACCCACATTTTGAATCGGGGACTTCCATTCGCGTCGAGGAATGCGGATGGGAATTCAATTTCAGCCTGTCCGGCCGCATTCGGATCTGGATTGAGGCCCCTTTCCCGAGCGAATTCCGCATACGCAGAGCGCACAGCCCTCAGGAATTTTGGTTCCTTAAGCAGTTGCTCGCGACAGAATAGCGCCGAAGGAAAATCTGGCTGAATCAAAAGTGCCTGATTGATATAGGTCAGCGCCTCGTCCGGATTGCGTTGGTCGCCGTATATCGCGCCAAGGCAAACAAGCGCTTCGACATCACTCGAGTTCAGCGCTATTGCCCGAAGAAGCCATGCCCGCGCTTCCTCATACTTGCCAGCTTTGGCGAGGATTTGCCCCAACCCGCTCGCAAATTTGGTTCCTCCAGAGGTCGCGGCAGTACGCGCCAGTTCCTCGGCGATGGACCAATTACCGCGCGCAGCTTCGCACAGGGCAAGTTCGTATCTGATTGCGTGCGCGCGGTCATCATTGTGCAAAGCCTCGGATAATACCGTCGCGGCTTCGTCGAGCCGACCTGCTGCCCTCAGGTTTGCAGCACGGAGCAAAGCTTCGTCGATGGAAGCTGCCTGTTGAAGTATCCCCATGCCTTACCTGATGGTCGCGAATGTTTGCATCGGACGCATAAGCCTCCGTACACGATTAGTAAGGCAAAGTCAGCGTCACTGACCCGGATAGCGGCCAATCGTCACGTTCTCGTGCTTTCCATTAAGTCGAATCCACGTCAAAGATTGCAGAACATCAGCTCGAACTCGACGTCCTGGTCGAACACCGCGCCGCGGTCCATCCCGGTCACGCCGAGAAAGCGGATGTTGAGCGCGTATTTGTTGGCGCTGATCTCGGGGACGCAGGCGAGATCGTGGGCTACGGTGAGCCGCAGCAGTTGTGCCACTTTGGTCGTCGTCAGCATCAATTGGAACACGCCTCGATACGCCGTGTGGCGGCTCTCGCGGCCATTGTCGCGCAGGAGTTTCAGGACAATGGCCGAACCCGCGCGAATCGGGACGAACGGTTCGATCCAGCCGGCCAGGTCGTTGCGCCGTGACCCGGGGTCCTGGTTCAGCCACCAGTGATAGGCCGGCAGGTCGAACTCGCATACGCCGCCCGGAATGGCCGCCCGCTGCTTGATCGCCATCAGCCACTCATTGTCGCGCAGGTGGGAGCCGATACGGCCCGCCTGTGCCAGCATCTGCGCGTTCACGTGGTCGATCTGTGCAAGCAGTTCCTCGAGGGCGCCCTGTTCGATCCGCGGATTGTGTTTCAGTGGCGCCAGCACCTGCTTCTGGCGCTCGAGTTCCTGCAGGATATCGGTCTTCAGGTCCGCGCGCGCGGCGACGTCGGTAATTTCGAACAGCGCCAGCAATGCGGAATGGTGATCGGGGGCGGCGTCCTGCGAAGCGAAATAGCCGACGCGCGCGAACAGGTCCTCCAGCCGCATCAGCGTGCGGACGCGTTCATTCAACGGATGTTCGTAACGGATCACTTAGGAGCGTGGCGCGAGGGGTTTCACCGCGTCATTCTGCGAGCATCGCGGCGCGGGTTCAAGCGCCGGCCGTTGTTGCGGTCCGGCAGCGCGCCGCAAATTCCCGATAAAACGTGTCGAGCCGCGCCACCTGGGGTGCAATGTCCGCCATCGAACCGCTGTTGTCGATGACGTCGTCGGCCTTTGCCAGCCTTGCCTCGCGGGTCATCTGCGTGGCCATGACCGCGCGGACGTCCACGGTTGATAGACCGCTCCGGTTCATCGCGCGCCGCACCTGTTCATTCTCCGGACAATCGACGACCAGGACGCGGGCCACGCGGGGCAACAGGCCACCGCGCTCGAGGAGCAGCGGCACGGACAACACGCCATAGGCGCCGCGCCAGGTCGCGATGGCCTGGCCGAGGAAATCGTGGATCAATGGATGGAGGATTGACTCGAGGCGCGCGCGCGCTTGCGCGTCGGCGAAAACTTGGCGGCGCAGCCACGACCGGTCGAGTTCACCACCGTCACCCACGGCGTCCGCTCCGAATGCCGCCACCACGGCATCAAAACCCGCCATCCCGCGCGCGCTCACGGCATGGGCGGCATGGTCGGCGTCCGCGATCTCGATGCCACGCGCTGCAAACGCGCGCGCGACTTCCGATTTGCCGCTGCCGATGCCGCCGGTGAGCCCGATCACGAGCGGCGCATTCATCACGGAAAGAAAGTGCGGAGGAGCGTTCGGCCAAAGAACAACGCGATCGCACCGGCGATGGCCAGATACGGCCCAAAGGCCAGCGGAATGTTGTGGTCGCGTCCCTTGAAAACGACGAGGGTGATGCCGATGAACGCACCGACGACGGAGGACATGAGAATGATCAAGGGGAGCATCTGCCAGCCCAGCCACGCCCCAAGCGCTGCCAGCAGCTTGAAGTCGCCATGTCCCATGCCTTCCTTGCCCCGGATCAGCTTGAACAGCCAATACACCGCCCACAGCGACAGGTAGCCGGCCATCGCTCCGATGACGGCCTCGCGCAGGGGCACGAACACGCCGAAAACGTTGACGGCCAGTCCGGCCCAAAGTAGCGGCAGCGTGATGTCGTCGGGCAGGAGCTGTGTATCGAAATCGATGAAGGTGAGTGCCAACAGCGTCCACAGGAACCCGCAGGCCGCCAGTCCCTCCCAGGTTGGGCCGAAGCGCAGAATCGCGCAGCTGGCCAACACGCCACCGAGAATTTCGACGAGCGGATAACGCGCCGAAATGCGCGCACCACAGGCCGAACACTTCCCGCGCAGCGCGAGCCACGACAGGACAGGGATGTTTTCAAGCGCGGTGATGCCGTGCCCGCAGGTCGGGCATTTCGAGCTCGGCATGACCAGGTCGTAACGTGGCAGTTCCAGCGCCGTTTCACCGCGCAGTTCGGCGCACTCGCCTTGCCAGCCGCGTTGGAGCATCTGCGGCAGGCGGTGGATGACGACATTCAGAAAACTGCCTACACAAAGACCAATGGCGGCGGCAATGAACGGCGCCGCCGCCGGATCGAGGAGAAGGGACGTCATCCGTGCGCGGTGGCCGGCGTCATACGACGCCACCGAGCTTGAAGATGGGCAGGTACATCGCGACGACCAGGCCGCCGACCACCACGCCCAGGAACACGATGATGACCGGCTCGAGAAGGCTTGACAGCGCGGCGACGGCGTCGTCGACCTCCCGTTCGAAATAGTCGGCGATCTTGCCCAGCATGTTGTCGAGTGATCCCGACTCCTCGCCGATCTGGGTCATCTGCAGGACCATCGTCGGGAAGAGATTGGTGTTGCCCATGGCATTGGTCAGGCTGGTACCCGTGCTCACTTCGGTCTGGATCCTCTTGGTGCCTGCCGCATAGACGGCATTGCCTGACGCGCCGGCTACTGCGTCGAGCGACTCGACGAGCGGCACGCCTGCGGCGAACATCGTCTGCAACGTGCGCGTCCAGCGCGCGATGGTGGCCTTGCGCAGGATCCCGCCGATGATCGGGACCCGGAGAATCAGGCGGTCGAATCCCAGGCGAAACGTCGCGGAGCGCCGCAGCAGGAAAAGGACACCGAAGATTGTGCCGATGATGACTATGAATCCGAGCCACCACCATTTGACGACAAACTCCGACATCGCCATCACCACCAGCGTGGGCGCCGGCAGGTCCGCACCGAAACCGGCAAACACTTTCTTGAAGGAAGGGATCACCCAGACCATGATGACCCAGATCACGACAATGGCCACCGTAACGACGGAAATCGGATAGAACAAGGCGGACTTGATCTTGCTCTTGATCGCCAGGATTTTTTCCTTGTAGGTCGCGATGCGGTCAAGGATCGCGTCCAGCATCCCCGACGTTTCGCCGGCGGCCACCAGGTTGCAGAAGAGCGCGTCGAAATACCTGGGATGCTCGCGAAACGCCTGCGACATCGACGAACCCGTCTCGATCTTGTTCTTGATGTCCATCATCAGGCGTGCGAAGCGCGGATTGCTGTGACCGCGGGCGATGATCTCGAACGACTGCAGCAGAGGGACGCCCGCCTTCAACATCGTCGCCAACTGGCGGGTGAAGAATGTGATGTCCTTTTCGCCGACGCCGCGGCCGCCGCGGAAGGACTGGCGTTTGATCTTGACGATTCGCACGCCCTGGCGCCGCAGGTTGGTGGTGACCACCGTCTCGGAAGCCGCGCGCGACTCTCCGCGCACCTGGCGGTTGTTGCGATCCACGCCCTCCCAAAGATAGGTGTATTCCTTGACGTCGCGGCGTTGCTGTGCGGTTGCTGTTGCCATGATTGTCCTCGTGCGCCGGGATCTCCCGTCACTCGTTGGTGATCGCCTCGATTTCCTCGAGCGATGTGATGCCGGCCTTGACCTTGATCAGTCCGGACTGGCGCAGGTCTTTCACGCCTTCCTTGCGCGCCTGTTCGGCAATTTCGATTGCATTGCCGGCGCGCATGATGAGCTGGCGCAGGTCGTCCGAGATCGGCATCACCTGGTAAATGCCGACCCGTCCCTTGTAACCGGTTCCCTTGCATTGATCGCAGCCGACGGGTCCGTACGGTTGCCACGATCCGTCCAGGTCGTCGTCGCGGAACCCCGCACGCTGCAGCGCTTCGGGCGGAATGTCCTCGGGTTTCTTGCAATTGGAGCACAGCTTGCGGCCCAGCCGCTGTGCGGTGATCAGGATCACTGACGACGCGATGTTGAACGGCGCCACGCCCATGTTGAGCATCCGCGTCAACGTCGTGGGCGCGTCGTTGGTGTGCAGCGTGGACAACACGAGGTGGCCGGTCTGCGCGGCCTTGATCGCGATGTCGGCGGTTTCGAGATCCCGGATTTCGCCGACCATGATGATGTCCGGATCCTGCCGCAGGAACGCTTTCAGCGCGACGGCGAACGTGAGGCCCGCCTTGTCGTTGACGTTGACCTGGTTGACGCCGGTCAGCTGGATTTCGCAAGGGTCTTCGGCGGTCGCGATATTCACGCCCGGCTGATTCAGGATATTCAGGCAGGTATACAGCGATACCGTCTTTCCGCTGCCGGTCGGGCCCGTCACCAGGATCATGCCGTAGGGACGGCCGATCGCATTCAGCAGATGCTGCTGCTGCTCGGGTTCATACCCCAGCGCCTCGATGCCGAGCTTGATCCCCGCCGAATCGAGGATCCGCATCACGATTTTCTCACCGTAGAGCGTGGGCAGCGTGGACACCCGGAAATCGATCGACCTGCTCTTGCTCAGGACCAGCTTCATCCGGCCGTCCTGCGGTGTTCGTTTTTCCGAAATGTCGAGCCTGCTGATCACCTTGATGCGCGAGGCGACCTTGTCCTTGATCGCGAGCGGCGGCTGCGCAATTTCCGACAGAATGCCGTCGACGCGGTAACGAACGCGGAAATATTTTTCGTAAGGCTCGAAGTGGATATCCGACGCTCCCTGGCTTATCCCGTCGAGCAGCAGTTTCTGGATGTACTTGACGACCGGGGCATCGTCGATGTCCGAGGAATCCTCGTCGGAGAAGGCTTGCGGCATGTCGACGTCGAGACCGACCTCCATGTCCTCGAGATTGCCGGAGTTCTTGAAGTCCACCCCGCTTGCCTCGGTAAGCTTGGCGATGGCCTGCACCAGCTTGTCGTCCTCGACGACGATCGGTTCCGGCACGAGGTTGGTCTTGAACCGGACTTCGTCCAAGACCTGCAGGTTGGCCGGATCGGAAATCGCGACGAACAGCTTGTTGTTGCGCTTGTAGAGGGGCAGCACGCGGCGCGTCTGCGCCATCTTGAGATCGACCAAATCCTTCTGGATGTGGTCCAGGTCGAAGGAATTGAGATCGAGCAAAGGATTGCCGAACGTGCGCGAGGCGAAGACCGCGAGCTGGACAGCGGTCAGTCGCTTTCCCGAGAGGACCGTCTCGACGAAGGAGGCGCCGGTCGACTGCGCCTGGGTCTGCAGTGTTTCCGCTTCATGCTCGGACATGACGCCGTGCTGCGCAAGCGCGCGCGCGAGACCGCTGATGTTGCGGGTGGCGGCGTGCGTGGCCATGTTGGGCGGCGGGATGTCCGGTCGGGTGTCGGCGTCAGTACTGGGATTTTACGAAAGCAAGCATCGTGCCGAGCGCGCTCGGCTTCGGGCTATTCCATTCGCATAAAACTTAATTTGACGATGATGCCCGCTCGACTGGCGTTTGTAAAGGCGGGGCGCCACGGCCGACCGGGGCGACCAGCTTGACCACCTTGACGGCACGATCCTGGGTTTGCAGGACCTCGATCTTCTGGCCGTCCAGCCGGAAGGCGACCCCGGCGTCGGGAATGTCGCCCAAATGCTCGATGATGAGGCCATTCAGTGTTTTCGGTCCGTCCAGAGGGAACTGGGTCCCCAGGCGGCGGTTCAGCGTCCGCAGAAGCGCCATGCCGGCCACGACCACGCTGCCATCCGGTTCGCGGCGATATGTCTCCGTGCCGCCGGGCGCCTGCGTGGTGAACTCACCGATGATCTCCTCGACGATGTCCTCGATCGTGACGAGTCCCTGCAGCTCGCCGTATTCGTCGACCACCAGCCCCAGGCGCTGGCGATCGTTCTGGAACTGCGTCAGTTGGGTGAGGAGCGGCGTTCCGGCGGGAATGAAATAAGGCGGGCGCATCAGCGGCCGCAGGCGTTCGGCGTCGACCTCGCCCGCCTGCTGCTGCAGGTGGACCACGGACTTGAGCGGCAGCACCCCCACGATGTTGTCGAGCGTCTCTTCGTAGACGGGCACGCGTGAGTGGTAGGACGTCGCCAGTTGCTGGCGCAGGAGCGCCGGTTTTTCCGCGAGGTCGAGTGCGTGAATGCGATTGCGCGGCGTCATCACGTCGTCGACCGTGATTGCCTCGAGGTCCATCAGGTTCGCCAGCATCGTGCGGTGCTTGGCGCGGAAGTACTGGCTTCCTTCAAGCACCAGCGAGCGCAACTCCTCCTGCGTCAATTGCGCGCCGGTGTCGCTTGCCGGCCGGATGCGCATGAGTTTCAACAGTCCCTGCACGAACAGGTTGACGAACCAGACGACCGGTGTCGCGGCCTTGAGCAATGGCGACAATGCGAAGCTCACCAGCGGCGCAATGCGGTCGGCGTGCGCTGCCCCGATCACCTTCGGCGTGATCTCCGAAAACACCAGGATGGCAAAGGAAATCGCGACGGTGCCCAGGGCCAATGCCAGTTCGCCCTCGCCGAAGAGGCGTTTGGTGATGACCGCCGTAATGGTCGCCGCGGCCGCGGCGACCAGGGTATTGCCAAGCAGGATGACACCCAGCAACTTGTCCATCTGACCAAGCAGCGCCTGCGCCAGCCTTGAGCCACGTTGGCCACGCTGCGCGCGGTGCTTCAAGCGATGCCGGTTGGACGCCATCATCGCCGTCTCCGCCAGTGAAAAGAACGCGGAAAGGAGCAGCAGCACGCCCAGTGTGAGGCCAAGCGTGGAAAGTGGAATGTCGTCCAAGGAAGGTCAGTTCAATTGCAACGCGTCGAATATTCGGCCAGGGACAGTTCAGCGACGAAGCAGCACTTCGGACACGAATTTGCTGCCGAGGTAACCCAACACGAGCAGCAGGGTCCCCGCAAGAATCCAGCGCAACGCCCGCCGCCCGCGCCATCCGTATCGCCCGCGCGCAAACAGCAGCACCGCAAACGTCAGCCAGCCGGCGACGGAAAAGACGTTCTTGTGGGTAAAGGTGAGCGGACGACCGAAGATCTCCTCCGAAAACAGGAAACCGCTGACCAGTGTTGCGGTGAGCAAGGCGAAGCCCAGGCCGACCAGGCGAAACATGAAGCGTTCGAGCATCAGCAGTGGCGGCGCGCCGCCATCCGAATCGGCGGGCAGGCCCCGGCGCAGACGCGACTCGAGTCCGATCAGCACGAGCGCCTGCAATGCCGCGACGACGAACAGCGCATACGCCAGCAGCGCGACGGCAATGTGCAAGGCGGCCCAGGGTTCGCCGGCGTAGGCAAACCGGTGGGGACTTTCGCCGGCGGCCGGCGCCAACGCACACACCGTGGCGACCGGCAGAACGACGGCCGCGATTCCGGGCAGCGTTCGCATGAGGCCCGACGCCCACGCGACGAGGACAGCAAGCCCGGCGACGAGCGAAAGTGCGTTGGCGAACGAAAGGTCGAACCCGGCGGGCGTTGCGATCGCCCGAGCGATTGCATACGCGTGCAGCGCGAGCGCCAACGGCAGCAACCAGACCCGCGCCCAGCCGGGCGCCGGCACGCGTGCGCGCGGCCAGCTGGCCCACGCGGCAGCGGCGTAGAGAGCGGCAACGGCGAAGTGCAGTAAAATCACGGGTCGAGGTCGCTACGCCGGTAACTGTTGTCGGCAGGTAATTGTTGTAGTCAGGCAACGGCTGCGTGCGACCCACACCAGTTTACCCGATGCCTGCGGCCTGGCCTTGCCGCGCGCGCGTTACCGGACTCCCGATGCTCGACAATCTCACCCAGCGGTTTTCCCGCGTCGTAAAGGAATTGCGCGGGCAGGCGCGGCTCACCGACGCCAACATCCAGGACGCGTTGCGCGAAGTGCGGCAGGCGCTCCTCGAGGCCGACGTTGCGCTGCCCGTGGTCAGGGACTTCATCAATGGGGTCAGGGAAAAGGCGATCGGCGCCGAGGTTGCCGGTTCGCTGACGCCTGGCCAGGCGCTGATCGGCGTGGTGCACCGCGAACTCGCCGCGCTGATGGGCGGCGCCGCCGCGCCCCTGTCGTTCGCGACCCAACCGCCCGCGGTGATTCTGCTGGCCGGATTGCAGGGCACGGGCAAGACCACCACGGCGGCCAAGCTCGCGCGGCTCATCCGCCAAGAGCAGAAGAAGAAGGTGCTGCTCGTTTCCGCGGACGTGTACCGGCCTGCGGCAATCGAGCAATTGCGGATACTTGCGACACAAATCGGCGTCGATTTCTTCCCGTCGACCGCGGACCAGCAACCGGTGGCGATTGCCGAAGCGGCACTCGACTGGGCACGCAGGCACTACCACGACGCATTGATCGTCGACACGGCGGGCCGGCTCGCAATCGACGATGCGATGATGAAGGAGATCGCTGCGCTGCACTCGGCGGTCAAGCCCATTGAAACGCTGTTCATCGTCGATGCGATGCAGGGCCAGGATGCCGTGAACACTGCGCGCGCGTTCCGCGATGCGCTGCCGCTCACCGGCGTGGTGTTGACCAAACTCGATGGCGATTCACGAGGAGGCGCGGCACTGTCGGTCCGCCAGGTCACCGGCGCGCCGATCAAGTTCGCCGGAATATCGGAAAAAATCGACGGCCTCGAGGTCTTCCACCCGGAGCGCATGGCGTCAAGGATCCTCGGCATGGGCGACGTGTTGTCGCTGCTGGAGGACGCACAGAAAAATGTCGACCTCGTCGAAGCCGAAAAACTCGCGAAGAAGGTCAAGTCGGGCAAGGGTTTCGACCTGACCGATTTCAAGGCGCAGATCGGCCAGATGCGCAAGATGGGCGGCTTGGCCGGAATGGTGGACAAGCTTCCGGCGGAATTGGCGCGGGCCGCACAAAACGCAACTGTGGACGAGCGCAGGATCGGCCGGTTCGAGGGAATCATCAATTCGATGACACCGGAGGAGCGCGCCAAGCCGGAGCTCCTCAAGGCTTCCCGCAAGCGCCGGATCGCCGCCGGCGCGGGAGTATCGGTGCAGGAGGTCAACCAGCTGCTCAACCAGTTCGAGCAGACGCAGAAGATGATGAAGATGATTTCCAAAGGCGGCATGCAGAAAATGATGCGGGGAATGAAGGGGATGCTGCCGGGGATGAGGTAGGCTGGAACGGCCCGGTGTGACCTTCACTTTTTGCATTAAAATCAAATGATTAGTTGATTGCCGGACAGCCAAGCCGCCATTGCGATGGTTTAGCGATGCGCGCAGGCTAGGTTGCGCTAAGCGCCTCAATTGGCATATAATTTTGGACTTTTCTTCGCAAACCCGAATTCGAAAGTTAACGCCATGGTTGTGATCAGACTGGCCCGTGGTGGCGCCAAGAAGCGCCCCTTCTACAACGTTGTGGTTACCGATTCGCGCAGCCGTCGCGACGGTCGGTTCATCGAACGCGTGGGTTTCTACAACCCGATCGCCACGGCGAACCAGGAAGCGCTGCGCCTTTCCTTCGATCGCATTTCGTACTGGCAGGAACGCGGCGCAAAGCTGTCCGATACGGTGGCCGGCTTGGTCAAGAACTCGGCGCGCATGGCCGCTCCCGCGGTTTCGGTGGCGGCAGACCCCGCGCCGGCTGCTCCCGCTGGGGCGTGAGTGTCCACTAAGTCTCCACTACGTTTCCACTGAGGTTCCACGAGGGCTCCGCTGAGCGCCAGCGACTACATGGTGATGGGGCGGGTCATAGCCCCATACGGTGTCAAGGGCTGGGTCAAGGTCCACGCCTACACGGAAGACAAGGCAACGCTGCTGGATTACGCGGCTTGGTGGATTCGTCTGCGGGCAGGTTCGAACACTGCTAACAGCGCGGCAGGCAGCGGCTGGCGGGAATATCCGATTGCAGCCTCCCGCGAGCACGGCGCCACGCTGATCGCCCAGTTGGCGGGGATTGGTGACCGCGAGGCCGCCGTCGCGCTCAAGGGCGCCGATGTCGGCGTGCCGCGTGCCACGCTGCCGACAGTGGAGGCGAACGAGATCTACTACGCCGATCTCGTCGGACTCGCGGTAATCAATCGGCAGGGCGCGTGCCTGGGCAAGGTGTCAAAGGTGCAGAATTTCGGGGCGCATCCTGTACTTAGCGTCATGGATGAAGTGACGGCGGTCGAGCGGATGATTCCTTTTGTCGCGGTTTATGTGGATGGCGTTGATGTCGCGGCAGGGCGGATCGACGTCGACTGGCAGCTCGATTATTGAATCGCGGGCACGGCCGTGCGCATCGATGTCGTGACGCTGTTTCCGGAGATGGTCGCGCAGGCCGCAGACTTTGGCGTGACCGGCAGGGCGCGCGAGCGCGGCCTGTGGCATCTGGGTTTGTGGAATCCGCGCGAGTTCACGACGGACAATCACAAGACAGTGGACGACCGGCCCTACGGCGGCGGTCCCGGGATGGTGATGCTGGCTCAGCCGCTGTCGCAGTCGATCGCGGCGGCCAAGGCCGCGCAAGCAGCGGCGGGAGTGATGGCGCCGCGGGTCATCCACCTTTCGCCCGCCGGGGTGCCGCTTACGCACGAGCATGTACTGGCGCTCGCGCTGGCAATGAACGCAGGGTACGTTTTGCTTGCAGGACGTTACGAAGGCATTGACGAAAGGCTGCTGGCGCGCGAGGCTGACGAGGAAATTGCGATCGGCGACTTTGTCGTCTCCGGAGGCGAATTGCCCGCGCTGATGTTGATCGACGCGATCGTGCGGCAGTTGCCCGGCGTGTTGAACGACGAGCAGTCGGCACAACAGGATTCCTTTGTTGCCGGACTCCTCGATTGCCCGCATTACACGCGGCCGGAAGTGCTGGAGGGTGTGGCGGTCCCCGACGTATTATTGTCGGGGCACCATGCGGAAATCCGGCGCTGGCGGCTGAAGCAGTCGCTGGGGCGGACTTGGGAGCGGCGGCCGGAATTGCTGTCGGGCCGGCGGCTTTCGAAAGAGGAGGACACGCTGCTGGCGGAATACCAGCGCGAGCGCGGCAGTGATGAAGCAAAGAGGTAAGAAGGTGAGAAGGTGAAAAAGTTGGCGCGCGTTCCCGGCCGTTACGGGCAGGCGCGTCGCGACAGACCGGGCACATCAGGGTACGTCCCTGCGCTGTGCTCAAGGCAGAGAGCCAACTGAGGGCCTCCTGCCAACTGGAAGGGAAGGAAATCGCGATGAACATCATCGAGCAACTGGAAAAAGAAGAAATCGCCCGCTTGGGCAAGACCATTCCCGCATTCGCCCCGGGCGACACGGTAATCGTCAATGTCAGCGTGGTCGAAGGCGAGCGCAAGCGCGTCCAGGCCTACGAGGGCGTGGTCATCGGCAAGCGCAACCGTGGCCTCAATTCGTCATTCACGGTCCGCAAGATCAGCAGCGGCGAAGGCGTGGAACGCACGTTCCAGACCTACTCGCCCATGCTGGCGTCGATCGAAGTGAAGCGCCGCGGCGATGTCCGCCGCGCCAAGCTGTATTACCTTCGCGAGCGTTCGGGCAAGTCGGCTCGCATCCGCGAAAAGCTCACCCACAAGGAGGCCGCCAAGGCGGAATGAACGGCCTCATTGCCGGAGCGTCACGGAGTACGAGAACCTTTCAAAGCGGCCCTTCGGGGCCGTTTTGCATTGCGGCAATGGATGCCGCGGGAGGGGGGGCCTGCACCAGCCATTCCGGGCCCGAGGCCTGTTTATTGCTTACCTTGGTTATCTAACCTTGCCTTGCCGGGGCTTTTCGCCCAAGATTCCAACAGCATAATTAGCGTTTTATTGCCACTCGACGCATGAAAGCAACGCTGTACGAAGCGCTGGGCATCCTTCCTACGTCCTCGGATGAGGATGTGCGGGCCTCGTTGCGCCGGCTGATTCGCAAGTATTACGCCAAGACTCGCGATGGCCAGGGCAACGTCGAGGAGGCGCTGCGCTTCATCAATCATGCGAGCCGAATCCTTTCCGATCCGGATCGTCGGCATCGTTACGACGGCGAGCTCGCGGTTTCCACCGGGACCACCGAGCAGCGCATCGCGCACGTCGTCAACAATGCGGTTGCCGAGGCCGGCGAGCAGACCGATGTGAGCAATCTCCCGGAAGCGCCGGCGCGTGCTTCGCCCGAAGCGATGGACGAGGACCTGGAGACTGGTCTCGATGCAGATGAGCCCGCGTCCGAGCTCTCCCTCCACCATCCTGGCTTGACGGAGCGAGTGGCGTCCTTCGGCCGTTCGCCGATCGTGACCATCGGCCTGTGCGCGCTGTTCGGCACTTTTATCGCATCGGCCATCGCCTTCGTAACGCCGGCAGATACGATCCTGGTCGCCAAGCAGGTATTGGTCTGGCTCACCATCACGCTGCTGGCCCTGACGGTGGTCTACGGCGTCGTGCACGGAATCGCGTACCTGCGAAGGCGACGTGGCGCGCCGCAACTCGTGCTGGTCCCGCAGACTGACTTGGCGATCCTCAACTGGCGGCGCGAGAAGAGCGTGTTCCTGGGCACCAACCAGCCGCAGGAAGACGCAAGTTGGATCTTCCAGTTGCGGATGGCGGAACTCGAGCGCGCGAAATCCGGACGCACCAGCGAACCGCGGCCATGGCAGCGACTTGCCGCCCGACTTTTCGACTACGCAATCTGGGGACTGGTCCTGGCGTTGTTGCTGTCCGAATTGCGCGCCCTGGGCCTGGTGCCGGAAGCCATGTCTTATTGGCTCGGCCATCCGCTCACTGCGCCCATCCTGATCACGGGTTCGTGGGTCTCGATCGAAGCGCTGCTCATCGCGTCGGTAGGCACGACGCCCGGCAAATGGCTCTTCGGCGTCTTCCTGCAGTTTTCGATCTCGGACGCGTACGCGCGGCGGGATACGCGCGCGCAGCTCCAGCGCGCGCTGCAGCGGTCATTCCGCGTCTGGTGGGAAGGTATCGCCTGCGGCTTTCCGCTGCTCGCGCCGGTATTAATCGCCGTCGCCTACGAAAAAATCGCGCAGAACCAGGAAACGGACTGGGACTTCGCACAGGACGTGCTCGTGACGCACGGCCCGCCGGGAGTACTCAATACGGTGACTGGAGTCTGCGGACTCGCCGCAATGCTGTGGCTCTATGGCGTTGCGTGGCACCAGCCGATGGCCGAATCGATCGCCTGGGCCCGTACGACGATCGCCGATGCGTGGTCTTCGACCAGCACGTTTTCCGCAGGTTTCACCGGTGGCGGCGGGCCGATCACCGGCAAGCGGCCGCCTCCGCCAACGGTGGCATCGGGAATTTCCTCCGCGAAGGCGCCTTCGTCCGTCCTCGCGGCACCCGGTGTTCCGACTGCGATAACGCCGTCACCGTCGAATTCCATACCCATTGACGTTGACGTGGCGACGCTGTTCGCCGAGCGGCGCGCGAAAATCGCGGTGGTCAGTGTCGAAGGCCCGCGCATGCTTCGTGCGGGGAACTGGCGCCGCGCGGCGGAGCTCTGCCGCGCCTGGACCGAACTCGAGCTCGCGAATGCGGATTCGTACCGATGCCTGGGTCAGGCGTTGCAGGCGCAGGGTTTCCATCAGGACGCGATCGCGGCATTCCGCAGGGCCAAGCAGTACGATCCATCCGATCGCACCCTCGATGCGGCGATCGACCGCTCGCAGCGGGGCATTGTCGCGGATTTCCTTAATCGCTACCGGCAGTAAGAAACTGACGCGCGGAATCTGACGCGCGCGGCGCGAGCCTTCAGCGCCGCTTCAGCACGAACCAGAACTCGCCGTCCTGCTCGCCATGTCCGACGAGTTCGTTGCCGGTCTGTTTGGCGAACGCTAGAAAATCGCGGACGCTGCCGGGATCGGTAGAGACCACGCGCAAAATCTGTCCGCTGGCCATGTCGTTCAGCGTTTTTTTCGTGCGCAGAATGGGTAGCGGGCAATTGAGCCCCCGGGCGTCGACTTCGCGGTCGTGCTGCAACATGTTGCAATGCCCTTTCGTGCCGAATCGTGGACCGCGAAAAGTATAACAGCGGCCGCCAGCCGTCCCTTACCGACGAAGACGGCGGACGAGCGAAGTCGTGGAGCGCTCGAATGCAAAAGGAATCGCGACAAAGCGCCCGCCGTGCGCGATGACTTCCGCCGCACCCGCGGTTGTTTGCGCGGTGTAGTCGCCGCCCTTGACCAGGATGTCGGGCATCGCCGCAATGATCAGTTCGCGCGGTGTGTCGCCATCGAACGGGACGACGAGATCGACTGCCGCGAGTGCGGCCAATACCGCCATCCGATCGTCGAGCGCGTTGAGCGGGCGTTCGTCACCCTTGCCAAGGCGCTTGACCGATGCGTCGGAATTGACCGCGACGACCAGGGATGCACCGAGCCCGCGCGCCTGTTCCAGGTAGGTAACGTGGCCGCGATGCAAAAGATCGAATACGCCATTGGTGAACACGACCGGTCGCGGCAGGCTTGCCATGCGTGCAAGCGCGTCGGTGGCCGACGCGATTTTTGCGGGATAGCGAGGTTGAGGCAGGCCGGCAGCGTCGGGCATCGCTGGGTCGTTGTCGCTAGGTGGTCGGATACTGGAAAAATTTCACCACGCGCACGACGCCTGCGGTCGTTGCGGCGATCTCCCCCGCGGCAGCGCCTTCCTCCTTCGAAACGATACCCATCAGGTAGACCACGCCCCGCTCCGTGACCACCTTGACCGCATTGGGCGGGAACTTGTTGGCCTCGATCATCCGCGATTTGACCTTCGACGTGATGTAGGTGTCGTTGGAGCGCGACGAGAAATCCGCGAGCAGGCCAATGACAAGCTCGTTGTTGACCCCGCGCACCTTTTCCGTATTTTTCGCGATGTTGCCGACGCTGGCCAACACGCCCTGGTCCGGCGCTTCGCCGGTGAGCAGCACGATGCCGTTGTAGCTCGTGACGTTGAGGTGGATGCGATTGCCGTATTCCGAGTTGGCCTGGGTGCTCACCTTGATCTCGATCGTTTCATCATCGAGCTGGGCACCCGCGCTGCGGCGATCGGTCACGACCATGGCGGCGCTGCCCGCCGCGCCGACGACCAACATCGGCACACAGCCCGCGAGCATGGCGAGCGCCAACGCGAGCACGGAAACACACAGGGCAAGCGAGCGATTCATGACTCGTCTCCGAGCAGGGTGGCGTCGATGGCGTCGCACAGACAATGGATCATCAGCAAGTGGACCTCCTGGATGCGTGCGGTTCGCGAATGCGGGACACACAGGTTGACATCGCCGGGCGCCATGAGTTCACCGATATGCCCGCCGCCCTTGCCGGTCAGGGCGACGACGCGCATTTCACGCTTGTGGGCGGCCTCGACCGCCGCCATCACGTTGGCGGAGTTGCCCGACGTGGAAATCGCCAGAAGAACGTCGCCCTTGGCCCCCAGCGCGCGTACCTGTTTCGCAAAAATCTGCTCAAAGGAATAGTCGTTCGCGACCGCGGTGAGCAGCGACGTGTCCGTAGTCAGCGAGATCGCAGGCAGTTCGGGGCGCTCGCGTTCGAAGCGCCCGACTAATTCCGCCGCGAAATGCTGCGCGTCCGCGGCGGAGCCGCCGTTGCCGCAAGCCAGGATCTTTCCGTCGGCGAACAGGCACTCCGTCAGGATGCCCGCGGCGCGCGAAATTTCCGGCGCGAGTACCTCGGCGGACTCGAGTTTCAACTGCGCGCTCTCCGCGAAGTGGTCGCGGACGCGCTTCAGGTGATCGATCATCGTGCGCGGATTTTAGCAGGATGGCCGTGCGAGCGCTCGGTCATCCGGACAGAATATCGCGCTCCCATGCAATGTGCGGCGAATCGAGATCGTCGAGAAGCACGGCATCGAAGCGGCAGGGAGGTTCAGAGCCGAGTCGCGCGAGATAGACCCGCGCCGCCGCGGTCAGTCGCGCGCATTTTGCCGCGGTGATGCTCGCGCCGGCGCCGCCGAAGGACTGATTCCGGCGCAACCGAACTTCCACGAACACCAGCGTCCCGCCATCGCGTGCGATCAAGTCGATCTCGCCCAACCGCGTGCGAAAATTGCGGGTCAAGATGACCAGGCCCCGGGCCACGAGGAACTCGGCGGCTATGCTTTCCGCGCGCGCACCGGCGACGGCCCGCGTGGGCATCCGCCTCGGCGGTTCAGCGCCCGCCATCGAGGGGAACAAGTTGTCCGGCGCGGAACACGGCCAGTCGCCCCTCGCGCACGAATTGCCGGCCTTCGGCCAGCATGACGTGGCCGGTGGCGCCTTCGAGGACAAATTGTCTCGGAGGACCGTCCATCAGCGCCTGCGCAATGCGAAAGGCGTCGAGCCCGAGCGCGTATAAACGCTCCAGCGATGCACTGCCGAAATCGCGCCGGGGAAACCTGGCGAATTCCGGCGCACCGGGTGACACGAGCCACGGAATCTCGACGATCGCGAGTCCATCGAGATCGCGCAGCGTTGCCTCCGATTTCTGGTCGAACACCAGGCCGCTTGCATACGCGGCAATCGTCCCCAGAAACGGCTTGACCAGCGGGGCGTCGCTGCCGTTCACCGCGAGCAAAGCGGCATCGGGTGTTTTTTTCGCGAGGTCGCGCTTCAATACGGTCAATGCCTCGGGCGCGGGATCGAAGCGGAAGCTGTTCGGCGCGGTGCCGCTACGCAACAGCCATTCGGTAGCGAATGCGCCGGCGAAGCGCTTCATCAGCGGCGTTTCATCGCCGACGATGGCGACGTTCTGCACCGCGTCGTCGTGCATGCGGCGGGCGATGGTGCGGGCGTCGCTCTCGACGGCAAGCGAGAATGTGAACAGTTGGACCGGGCCCGAGGCGGCGTCCTCCGACTGGTTAAGTGCAAGCGTCCACGGTAGTTCGAGATAGGTCTGCGCGATGATCCTGAGATCGTCGCGAATCAGCGGCCCGACGATGACCTTGGCCCCGGACCTGCGCGCGGTCTCGAATGCTTCGAGTACCCCGTCTTCGGCGTGCGGGATGACTACATAGGTGGTGCGACCGCCCGCCGCGCCCGCGCCCGCGACGAATCCCGCGCTCACCGCTTCGGCAGCGCGCGCATATGCCGGAGCATCCAGCGGCAACACGAGGGCCAAATCGACCGGCCGTTTGGCAGGCGGGGATGCTTGCTTGGCGATGTCCGTGGCCGCCGGCGTGGCGTCGCTTGCCGCGGGTGTCTGCGCAGCGGAGAATGCGGCGGCCACCGCCAGCGATGCGACCGCGAGCCGGGTGAGCCAAATGAGTAGCCCGCGGGTGAGCCAACGGGAGAGCCGACGGGTGAGCCAACGGGAGAGCCGACGGGGGAGCCCACCGAGGAGCGCGTGGCCGGGCTGCGATATGGTGTGCGACACGAACATGGGAACGGGGCGAACGTGATGGTGGCGGGCGAGAAATCCGGGAAAGCGCAGGAACACGAACACGCTCCGCATGAGGTGGTCGCGGCGTTTCGCGCCGTGCCGGGATCATTATATGTGGTGGCGACGCCGCTCGGGAATCTGCGCGATCTGACACTGCGGGCGCTCGATGTTCTGGCGAGCGCCAGCGTGATTGCCGCGGAAGACACGCGGGTGACGGCCACCTTGCTCCGGCGTTATGGCATTGCGACCAAGGCGATGTCGCTGCATGCGCACAATGAGGCTGCGCGAGTGGAAAATCTGATCGCGATGCTGGAGTCCGGCAAGAGCGTCGCCCTGGTCAGCGATGCCGGAACGCCCGCGATCAGCGACCCCGGGGCGCGGCTCGTGCGCGCGGTGCGCGAAGCGGGCTACCCGGTCATTCCGCTGCCCGGCCCCACCGCGTTGGCCACGGCCGTCTCGGCTGCCGGCCTCGATGCGGAATCGTTCGCGTTCCTGGGGTTCCTGCCGCTCAATGCCAAAGCGCGCCGCGAGCGGCTCGCCCTGTTTGCGAAAGTGCCGGCCGCGATCGTCATCTATGAAGCGCCGCATCGCGTGCGTGCGACGGTTGTCGACCTAGCGGTGGCGTTCGGTGCCGAGCGCGCGCTGGTGGTCGGCCGCGAACTCACCAAAGCGTTCGAGACGATTACGCGCATCACGCTGGGAGATGCCGAAGCGTGGTTTGCCGCGGACCCGAATCGTGAGCGTGGCGAGTTCGTGCTGATCGTCGATGTGCTTCCGCCCGCGCGGCGTGTCGCGGGCGAAGTCATGTCCGCTGATGCGGAACGCTGGCTCGTCGCGTTGCTGGAAGAACTCCCGCCGGCGCGCGCTGCACGCGTGGTTGCGGCGGTTGCGGGAAACAAGCGCGACATGGTCTATGCGCGGGCGCTCGCGCTCAAGGCGCAACGCTGAACTACGTTATCGCCGGCGAGAGATCGAAGAGGCTCGTCGCTTCGAGGTCGAGCACCGACTGCTCGTGCTGGTTGTAGAGCCGCCAACGCCACCGGAGGATGCCCAGCGTTGGCTTGCTCCGCGCCACGCGCACATCGAGCACGTCGACGTGCAATTTCAGCGCATCGCCCGGCCGGACCGGGTTTTCCCACTTGAGGTATGCGAGCCCCGGCGAGCCGAACGACTCCGAATCGGCGAGAATTTCGTCGCACACCATGCGCATGGCGACGCCGCAGGATTGCCAGCCGCTGGCGATGAGTCCCTGCCATGTGCTGTCGGCGGCGCGTTGCGGATCGGTGTGGAACCATTGCGGGTCGTAGTCGCGCGCGAAGTCGGTGATCTGCCGTTCCGTCAGGCTCGCGGGGCCGCAGTGGATGACCTGTCCCACACTGAATTCCGCAAATTTCATGGTGTCTCGCGCGTCGGAGATCAGTAGGTTTCGAGGTGGTAGCGGCCCTTGCCGCGTAACTCCGGCAGGAGTGCCTCCCAGTCCATTCCGTGTTGGCGGCAGATGTCCCGAAAGGCTTCCGCGACGCCTTCTTCCATGCCTTTGAGTCCGCAGACATAGATGAAGCACTGGTCATCGCGCAGCAATCGCGCCACGTCGTCGCCGCGGCGCCGGATCAGGTCCTGGACATATTGCTTCGGCTGGCCGGGCACGCGCGACAACGCGAAGTTGATGTCGATGAAATCCTTCGGCAACTTCAGCAGCGGCCCGAAGTAGGGCAGCTCGTCCGCGGCGCGGGCGCCGAAGAACAGCATCAATTCGCCGCCTTCCTTCTGCGCGATGCGGCGGCGGCGGCGCTCGGTCATGGCGCGCATCGGCGCCGAGCCGGTTCCGGTGCAGATCATGAGCAAACTCGAACCCGGGTGGTTCGGCATGAGGAAGCTCGAGCCGAACGGCCCGACGACATGGACCGTGTCGCCCTTGTTGCGATCACACAGGTAATTCGAAGCGACACCCTGCACCGATTGGCCGTCGTGATCCGCGGTGACGCGCTTGACCGTGAGCGCGACATTGTTGTAGCGCGGACGCTCGCCATCGCGAGGACTCGCGACCGAATACAGCCGCACGTAATGCGGACGGCCCTGCGCATCGGTTCCGGGCGGCACGATGCCGATGGTCTGCCCTTCCAATACCGGGAACGCGGTCGCGCCGAAATCCAGAACGATGTGCCGGATGTCGCTCGACGCATCCGCTGCGGTGAGCGCGAAATTTCCACTCACGGTGGCGAGCGCGGGCTGTGCCAGCGTATGCAGGTTCACATAAGGATGCGCGGCCGACCACGGTGGCGCGGCGACACCGCCCTGGCCGGCGCTCGCTGCCGCAGTGATGCGCGCAATTTCCTGCGGAATTTCCGGAGCTGCACCGACGCCCAGGTTCTCCTGCGCCGGCAGTGCGTCCCACGTGAGTTGTTCTTCGAGCGTGTAGACCCTGGCCCGGGAGACCTGTCGCCAGTTGTCGATGGAGCCGGTGGGGCACGGCGAGATGCACGCGTTGCACCCGTTGCATATCGCGGCATCGACCACGTAGTTGCGCGAGTCGTGCGAGATTGCGTCGACCGGGCACGTCTCTTCGCAGGTGTTGCAGCGAATGCAGATCTCCGGGTCGATGAGGTGCTGGCGGATGACCTCGAGCGATGGATTTTCTGCGTTCATGGTCCGGCTTCCTGCTCTAATTGAACCGGACGTACTTGAAATCGACGGGTTGCTTGTTGATGCCAATGGGGGGCGGCGCGATCCAGTTCGCGAACCTGCCCGGTTCGACGACGCGGCCCATCAACGACGCAACGAAGGCGCGGTCTTCGGGCGTGGCGAGCCATTCATGTTCATGTGCGGCCCATTCCGCTTGGCTGACTACGCGGCCGTCGGGAGAAACACGCGTGTTGGCGAGCGTGCCGATCTTCCGGTTGAACGCCTTGTGCGGAACGGTGAGGCGATGCGGGAGGCCCGCCTTTTCCATCACCTTGTTCCAGCGGCCTATGCCACTTACCGAATCCTTGATGTAATCGTCGCGCAACACTTCGTTCAGCGCGTTCAGCATCGGCGCCTCGCGTTCAAGCAGGCGACCGTCGATGGCTTCCAGTATGCCGTAATGCGCATCCTGCAGCCGATGGTCGTCGGCGCGCTTGCCTTCCTCGAAACGCCCCTTCAATCCCGCGTTGTAGAACGTCGCGGCATTCGACGACTGGTCGGCGCCGAAGAGGTCGACGGTCACGGAGAAATGGAAGTTGAGATAGCGCTGGATCGTCGGCAGATCGATCGCGCCTTCTGCCCGGACCCTTTCGGACTCATCGGTTTCAAGTCGCTTCATCACCTCGCAGGTCCGCTGGAGGACGCGCGCGACACCCGATTCGCCCACGAACATGTGGTGCGCTTCCTCGGTCAGCATGAATTTCGTGGTGCGGGCCAGCGGGTCGAAGCTCGACTCCGCCAGCGCGCACAACTGGAACTTGCCGTCGCGGTCGGTGAAGTAGGTGAACATGAAGAACGCGAGCCAGTCCGGCGTCTTCTCGTTGAAGGCGCCGAGGATGCGCGGATTGTCGGAGTCTCCGGAACGGCGCTGGAGGAGTTCCTCGGCTTCTTCGCGCCCATCACGTCCGAAGTAGCGATGGAGCAGGTAGACCATCGCCCACAGGTGGCGGCCTTCCTCGACGTTGACCTGGAACAGATTGCGCAGGTCGTATTGCGACGGACAGGTGAGGCCGAGGTGGCGCTGCTGTTCCACCGAGGCAGGCTCCGTGTCGCCCTGTGTCACGATAATGCGCCGCAGGTTGGCGCGATGTTCGCCGGGAATGTCCTGCCACGCCGGTTCACCTAAATGTTCGCCGAAGTGGATCTTTCGGTCGACTTCGGCGGGGGCGAGGAAGATGCCCCAGCGGTAGTCGGGCATCTTCACGTGATCGAAATGCGCCCATCCGCCGGGTTCCACGCTCACCGCGGTGCGCAGGTAGACGTCGAAATTCTGAGATCCGTCGGGCCCCATGTCCGACCACCATTTGAGAAAATTCGGCTGCCACTGTTCGAGCGCGCGCTGCAACGTCCGGTCTCCGGCGAGGTCGACGTTGTTGGGAATGATTTCGCTGTAGTTGATGCTGCTCATGGCTC
>JAYTIR010000086.1:0-3950 GCA_043731765.1 Burkholderiales bacterium | reverse complement strand
CACGGCATCCCCGTGTCGACCCTCAGGAGGTACCAAACGATGACAATTTCGAACCGTTTTCTCACGAGCCTTGACCTCGCGATCCTCCCGCGCAAGGCTTTCCAGGCAGCTCTTCTCGGACTGGTGGCTTTCCTGATGGCGGGCGTCAGCTACGCCGCGCCGGTCTACTTTGTCGGCTCGTTGTCCGGTCCCGCGGAGTCGCCGCCGAATGCCTCGCCGGGGACCGGCACCACCGTCGTGACGTACGACCCGGTGACGCAGTTCCTGACTCTCAGCGCCAGCTTTTCCGGACTGCAGGGCACGACGACGGCTGCTCACATTCACTGTTGCACGGCGACCCCGAACACGTTGGCGGCCGGCGTCGCCACCCAGGTTCCCACATTTGTCGGCTTTCCCCTGGGCGTCACGTCCGGAACCTACTCGAACACGTTCGACCTGACCCAGGCCGCGAGTTGGAATCCGGCCTTCATCACTGCGAACGGCGGAACGCCCGCATCGGCAGAGGCGGCTCTAGCTGCCGGCATGCTTGCCAACAAGTCGTACCTGAATATCCACACGAGCAGCTTTGGCGGCGGCGAAATCCGGGCGTTCCTGACACCGCAAACGGCGCCGACGCTGACGAAAGCGTTCAGTCCAGCCACCATCACCGCGGGAAGCGGGACGTCGCTGGTGTTCACGCTGACCAATCCCGCGGCAAATACCGTAGCGGCGACCGGCGTCGCATTCACCGACAACCTGACCGGCGGGATCGGGGTCGCGACCGGTGCGACGACCGCTTGCGGTGGAACGTTGACGACGACGACGACTTCGATCGTCCTCACGGGTGCAACGATCGCGCAGAACGGTCAATGCCAGTTCAGTGTCCCGTTGATCAATGTGCCGATCGGCACATTCGTCAACACCACCGGCGCGGTCACTGCGGCCAACGGCGGCACCGGCGCCACCGCGTCGGCCACGTTGGCCGTGGGGTCGCAGCCGCTGATTCCGACGTTGAGTCCGTGGGTGCTGGCACTGCTCGCGGCGACGCTGTTCGGCGTCACGTTATGGTACGGGCGCAGACGCCGGAGTTGATCCGGAACGAGCAGTGAGACCGGCGCGGCGGAATCGTCGCGCCGATTTCAATTCAAGCCGGGTGGCCGACCGCCGCGGCGCCTAATCCGAATCTCTCCAGGACGCGATCCAGGTACGCAGCGGTGGATTGCGGAGCGCGCCAGGCCGGCGCGCTGGCAAGGGCACCCGCGCTCAACTGCGGCAGGCGGGCTACTGCTTCGTCGAGTGCGGCGGAAATCCCGGGGGCGCTGAACTCATCGAAGGTCACGCCGGCACCGCGTCCCTCGGCCAGATGGCCGGCCATCCACGTGCCGGCAGGCACGACGGTGACCTTGCCGGCGGCGACAGCCTCCGAGAACACGCCTGAACTGCGCAACGACATCAATGCGGGATCGTAAGGCATGAGCACGACGTCGGCGCGGGACAACAGCGCATGGTAGGCGTCCGGTTCCAGCGTGCCTTGCACGAGTTCGGCATTGCGCGCGGACTGCAAAGCGCCTGCTCCATTCTTCCACAGCGATTCCGCGCCCGCAGGAGACACCTGGATGAGAAAGCGCAGCTGCGGATGCCGCGCGACCAGTTCGGGGACCAGGTGAAACCCTTTTTCGGCGCGCGAATGCCCGAGGATCGCGACCAGCGTCGGACTACCGTCCGCGGCGTGGGATGGGGCATCCGGCAGATAGGCCTTGGGAATCGGCAGCGCGCTCACCGGAAGCGCCAGCACCTCGGTGAGCCATCTGGCCAACTCCGTTCCGTTCGCCGTGAGCAACATCCGCTCTGCCGGCAGGACTCGCCCCAGCTGGCGCGTGGCGAAGCGATACAGCGATGCCATGGGGCCGAGCGTCCGGGTCCCCGGCGCAAAAAAGTTTTCGACGACGAAGTTCAGGACCAGCCGCGGCCTCAGCTCGGGCGCCAGCTGCGCGAGGCCGAGCGCGCATCCATACACCTCTTTCTGCAATGTCGTCGGGACCAGCATCAGGTCGTCGGCCGCGAGTTCGGTCTTCACCGTCAACATACCTTCGGCGAAGGATCGCCCCTGGAGTATCAGGTTCTCCAGCGGACCGGCCAGCGGATCCATCGAAGCCAGGTCATAGGGACCGAAGTCGAACACGGCCTGCGCGCCGAGAGCGCGGACCACCAAAGGCTGCGCGTGCCGGTGGACGAGGCAGCGTGTCGGGATCCCGCGGCGCAAGCACTCGTCGCGCAGTCCCGCACTGTTGTTGTAGTGATGACCGGTGTGGTCGAGCAGGCCGTTGTCGAGTATCCACGCACGCATCGCATTCGCCGCCTAAGTTTCAACGTGTCCGGCAGTACCAAGCAACCCCAGGCCGATGAAACCGACTCTCAATTTGTCCTGTCTTCCAGCAATCGCCACTGATACCGGTGAATCGACAGTCTATCGGATGTTGTTGCGCCGTCGGTCCATCCGCTGAGCGCGCAGGAGTGCAGCGACTTCGTGAGGAACGCGGCGTCATCGCGCGAAAACGGGATGGACGGCATGACATTCCTGACCAAGACGCTTGGCGATTTCGTCGTCATCAAATCCTTTCCGACCGAAATCCGCTGGTTCGTCAAGGATCGGCAGGACGAGGACTATCTGCTGAAGGCAGTCGTCGCGGTGTTCGAGAATCCGCAGCCCCCGCAAGTGCATCAGAGCGACTTCTACGCGGACTGCCTGGTGCGGAGTTCCGTCGAGCAGTAGGCATCCCCGACACGTCGATGCGCGTGTCGACGTTGTGTATCCCGCGCTCGCGTCGACCGGCGCGATGGCGTGAATCCGTCACGTAGCAGGCGTCGACGCCTCGAGTAGGACCCACCCGGATGGTCACTCACGGCGCCGATATCGTCGCGCAACTCGAACTCACCGCGATGCAGGTGGTGCATGACCGGTCCGGGCATCCACAATCTGGTGTTGGCGCTGGTCTATCGCGAATGGGTCGTATCGTTTCGGGTGGTGCGCGGCGAAACCCTGGTGGCGCGGGAGATCGAGTACGTCGAAGCGGCGCGCGCGCTCGGCGCCTCGCGGCGTCACATCATGCTGCGCGAAATCCAGCCGAATATCCTGTCCCCGGTGCTGGTAGTCGGAACCGTACGGATGGCGACGGTGATCACGCTGGAGGCCAGCCTGTCGTTCCTCGGGCTCGGCGTGCAGTCGCCGGCCGCATCGCGGGGAGCGATGGTGGCCGACGGGCGTGACTTCCTGCTCGACGCCTGGTGGGTCAACACGGTAACCCGGCATCGCCATGTTCGCGCTGGTGCTCTCGATCAACGTGGCCCGCCAGGGCTTTCGCGACGCCTTCGACCCGCGGATGCGGACATGACGGCTTCGCTTCATCGCAAACCCGAGGTCGCAGTGCAGCGATTGCTAGCGATCGCGGGCCTGAGGACCTAGTTCGACACCGACCGCGGGACCGTCCGTGCGGTCGACGGGATCGATCTCGACGTGTTGCCGGGGGAAATGCCTTGGCGTGGTCGGAGAGTCGGGCTCGGGCAAGAGCGCGACCTTCCTGAGCGTAATGGGCCTGGTGCGGCCGCCGGGCCGGATCGTCGACGGACCCATTCGTTTCGATGGAATCGAGCTGACCTCACTCGACGAGCGCGCCCGGCGCGCGCTGCGCGGTGACTCAGGGGCAAGGGCCGGCGTCTCGCCGTGCCGAACCCGGATCGCGTTGAGTAACTCGACCGCATCGTTTACCATCAACGGCTTCCACCTTCCGTTTGACCAGGTTCTTCGGACGCAGGCAGGCTTGGTCAAGGTACATGATTCCATTGAATTCCGATTCGCCTTTGGCGGCTGGCAACCATATTGTCCGTTCCGGCGCGAAGCGCGCAAGCGCGCAAGCAGCCGTCCGTGCGGCCGCCTTCGCGTTCGCATCAGGATTGGGCCTGGTCAGCGCGAT
>JAYTIR010000085.1:0-4314 GCA_043731765.1 Burkholderiales bacterium | reverse complement strand
TGCTTCGGCTTGCCGATCGGCCCGGCCACGCTGGACGAATGCATCGCGAGTGCCGACAAGCTGCTTGCGGATCGCGCCGAACAGATCGCGCGCATGCTGGTCGCAACCCGACCGCAACGGCGCTAGCGCAACTCCGCCACTCGCGCCAACAATGCGGCGCGCGACATGCCGGCATGGGTTCGCGCCACGCCGCCCGTCGCGGCCAGATGCCGCACCGGCTGCCCCAGCACCGCGTCACCTTCGATCAACGCGGCAAGCGCGCTCGCGGGCAGGCGCGTCACGCGCGCGATCGCATCCGGCGCCATGGCCTCGATTCGTGCACCGGCAAGCGCGTCCAGTGTGGCGGCCTGCAATGCGTTGACGAAAAACGCGGCGCTGTGGCCGCAGCCCGCCAACAGTCCGAGCACGGCGTGTCCTTCCATCTGCAGCAACGCAAGTCGCGCCGCGTGCGCAGCGAGGTATTCGGAGACGCCGAGCGCTTCGGCGGCCCGTGTCGTCGCATGGCCCGGCGAATCCTCGACGACGACGAGCGGTGCATGCGGAGGCAGGTGCTCGGTGACCGCACGGGCAATTGCAACGGCCACCGCCGGACCGAAAGCCAGCGGCGCCAGTGGCCGCAGCAGATGGACATCGCTATCGCGGATTCGCCAGAGCCAACGCAGCGGATCGATGGCATCGGCACCGTCGAAAACCGCGAATCCGGGCCGCGTGTCCGGCGCCAGCGCTGGCGCCAATCCGGCACTCGCGAGCCGCGCCGCGAGCGTCGCATCCCACGTCGCCAGCGCAACTTTATCGAATCGCGCCGGATGTTGCGCTGCCGCGCGGATCGCGCCACGCAGTGAGCCAATGTCGTCGCTGACCAGCGTGCCGATGCTTGACGCCACGCGCGCCGCTGCGCCGAACAACGCTGCGACGGCTTTCGGGTCGCCGGCATCGAGTTCCGCCGTGCCCTGCGCCGTTTCGATCACGCCCGGACCGGAAAGTCCGAAGCGCGCGCCAGGCAGAAATTGAAGGTGTTCGCAGGCGGCGGCAAGCACCGAGGCCCCGCCGAACGCCGCACCGGTGACGACGGCAAGCGTCGGAATGCCGGCGCGACGCACATCGAACAGCGCGCGCAGCGCACGCGCCAGTGCCAGTTCCGCGGCGTTGACTTCATGCAGGCGCACGCCGCCGGAATCGAGCAGCAGAACGACCGCTCCCGGACGTTCTTCGAGCGCGCGCAGAAACAACCGTTGCAATGCCGCGCCGTGATTCGCTCCGACGCTGCCGCCCAGGAAGCGCGCGTCCTGGGCCATGGCCAGCACGCGCGTCGCGCCGACTACGAGACGGGCGCAAACCACGCCGTCATCGGCGACGGGGGCAATTCCCCACCGAGCAAGGTTCGGACTCGCGCCGGCAACTGGGAGGGGTTCGAGACTGCCGGCGTCGGCCAGCGCCGCGAGCCGCGCCGATGGGTCTTGAGTATCGAGGAGTCCCGTCAATTGATCGAGGGCTGCCGCAACCGCGCCGCCGTCCTGTGAAATAATCGTCCGGCCCAGAATATCATCGCCGCGCGCACCTGCGCGAAAGGCTCGACTGCAATGAACGCCACTCAGTGAATGCCAACCTATACGCGTTGTTCGAAAGTCATTTCCCGGACGGCGCGGAGCAGCCGTTGCTGGTCATTCCGAACGGGCCGGTCATCCATTACGACGACATCAAGGCAATGTCGGCACGCGTGGCTCACGCGCTGGTCGCCGCCGGTTGTCGCCCGGGCGACCGTGTCGCGGTCCAGACCGACAAGCATTGGCAGGTGCTTGCGCTCTATCTCGCGTGCCTGCGTGCCGGCCTCGTCTACCTGCCGCTGAACACCGGTTATCAGCGCAGCGAGCTAGACTATTTTTTCGCGGATGCGCAGCCGCGTGTGATCGTATGCAGCCCCGAGCATTTGGGTCTCGTGGCAACGCTTGCGCGCGACGCGACGGTATTGACGCTGGACGCCCACGGCGGCGAACTCATGGATCGCGCGGCGCAATATCCCGCGACGTTTGCAACCGTCGATTCGGGGCCGGACGACCTCGCGGCAATCGTGTACACCTCCGGCACGACCGGCCGCTCGAAGGGAGCGATGCTGACTCATCGCAACCTTGCGTCCAACGCGCTCGCGCTGGTCGGCGCGTGGGGATTCACGCGCGGCGACGTCCTGTTGCACGCGCTGCCAATCTACCACGTGCACGGACTTTTCGTGGCGATCCATTGCGTGCTGCTGTCAGGCTCGCACATGCTCTGGCTCCCGAAATTTGACGCGAAGGAAGTCACCAATCTGCTCCCGCGGACAACGGTGATGATGGGCGTACCGACGTTCTACACACGACTGCTCGCCGAGCCCACCTTCACGCGCGAGAGCTGCCGGACGATCCGGCTTTTCGTGTCCGGATCCGCGCCGCTTCTGCCGGAGACATTCGAGGCGTTCAGGGAACGCACGGGGCAAACGATCCTCGAACGCTACGGCATGACCGAGACCGGCATGAACACGTCGAATCCGCTGGCAGGTGCGCGCGTGGGCGGCACGGTCGGCAGGCCATTGCACGGTGTCGAGTTGCGGGTCGTTGGCGACGACGGCGTTCCATGCCAACCGGGTCATATCGGCGCCGTGCAGGTGCGCGGGCCGAATGTGTTCGCCGCCTACTGGCGCATGCCCGAGAAAACGCGCGAGGAGTTCACCGCCGAGGGCTTTTTCAAGACAGGCGACATGGGCGAATGGATTCCGGATGACCCAGGAAAAGGTTATCTGCGACTCGTCGGCCGCGCCAAGGACCTCATCATCACCGGCGGGCTCAACGTCTATCCGAAGGAGATCGAGGAGCGGATCGACGAATTGGAAGGGGTGATCGAGACCGCCGTCATCGGGGTGCCCGATGCCGACTTCGGCGAGAGCGTAATTGCTGTCGTGGTCGCACGATCAGGACACACACTGACGGAGACGGCGATCATTTCGGTACTGAAGGCCGACATCGCATCGTTCAAGGTGCCAAAGCGCGTGCATTTCGTGGAGGACTTGCCCAGAAACGCCATGGGAAAGGTCCAGAAAAACGTGTTGCGTCAGATGTTCGGACCGCCTGCGAAATCCTGAGCCGATCCCTCTATGCTCCCGCGCGCTACGCCGTGGCGTCGTATCCAAACGACGACCCCGCATTGCCTCCTGCCGAAACGCGCACCGCGCAATACTTGAATTCGGGAATCTTGCCGAACGGGTCGAGCACGGGATTGGTCAACAGATTCGCGGCGGCCTCGTAGTAGCAGAACGGGATGAACACCGCGCCGCGCGGCGTGCCATCGTCCGCACGCGCCGCCAGCGCGATGCTGCCGCGACGCGATGCAACCGTGATCGTGCCGCCGGGAGCAACCTTGAACTGCACCATATCGGCCGGATGCAGCGACGCCACCGGAATCGGCTCGATCTCGTCGAGCACTTCGGCGCGCCGCGTCATGCTGCCCGTGTGCCAATGCTCGAGCTGACGCCCGGTGATGAGCACGAACGGATACTCGGCGTCCGGTGGTTCCGCTCCCGGAATGATCTTCGCCGCGACCAAGCGCGCCTTGCCGGTTGGCGTCGGGAAATTTTCCGTGAACACGACGCGCTCGCCGGCGTCACCCTCCTTTTCGCACGGATACGTCACGGCGTGCTCGGCTTCGAGTCGGTCCCACGTGATGCCGGCAATCGACGGCATGGCCTGGCGCATTTCCGCGAACACGTCGCGCGGATGGCTGTACGTCCAGTCGAGGCCCAGTTCACGCGCCATGTCGACGATGATGCGCAAATCCTGACGCGCTTTTCCGGGAGGATCGAGCGCCTGCCGTCCGAGTTGCACCATGCGGTCGGTGTTGGTGAACGTTCCCGTTTTTTCCGGAAAGGCGGACGCTGGCAGGATTACATCGGCGAGGTAGCCGGTCTCGGTCAGAAAAATGTCCTGCACAACCAGCATCTCGAGTTCGGACAGAGCCTTGCGTGCATGCGCGACATCCGGATCGGACATCGCCGGATTCTCGCCCATGATGTACATGCCGCGGATCTGTCCCGCGTGCACGGCGTCCATGATCTCGACGACCGTGAGGCCCGGATTCGGATCCAGTGTGCGGCCCCAGAGCGCTTCGAATTTCTCTCGGGCCGCGCTGTTGTCGACACGCTGGTAATCGGGAAACATCATCGGGATGAGGCCGACGTCGGACGCACCTTGCACGTTGTTCTGGCCGCGCAGTGGATGCAGGCCGGTGCCCGGCCGTCCCACCTGTCCGGTGAGCATCGTGAGCGCGATCAGGCAGCGCGCGTTGTCC
>JAYTIR010000084.1:0-6961 GCA_043731765.1 Burkholderiales bacterium | reverse complement strand
CAGCCCAAAACAGCACCTACACCTATCGGTTGTTAGTTTTTAAAGAACATTCCGGAGACCCCTTCAAGAAGTTCCGGCAAAGAGGCGCGATTATGAGGCTACTTCAAAATAATGTCAACACTCGTTGTGCTTCGCGACATGCTCGCAACAAGGCGGCGGTCGCCGGCATGGTCCCTACGTGTGCCACGCAACGAGTCTTGCCTCGTGCGCCACTGCGCGACGTGTTCGATTAAACTCGCGACTCACTCTTCCGCACCGCTCCGACTCACAGCAGCAAGCGCCAATGTACGAAGCCTCGACGAAGTTCGACAGGCCGCCTCCCTACTGGGGGCGACTTGGCCCAATGCTGTGGGCCGCTTCCGCCGCAATACTAATCCTGGCCTATCTGGCCTTGAATCTTCCGGGAAGCTGGTTCGGCGGGGGCGCGACTCTGACCTACCCCGGCGCCACGATCGGCGTCGCCGCAGGCTTGGGTCAAGTCGTAGGCGATAAGTTGATCATTACCGGGGCCGACTCGAGGAATACCGTAGTAATCCTCGCGCTAATCACGCCCCGAATTCCCACGCAACAATACGGGATGATCGCGCTGGACGTCGAAGGGATGCCCGACGATGCCGACGTAACCCTCTTCTGGCGCAACGATCTCGCACCCACCAAGATGTTCACGCGCCCACTGACCGCCGCCGGCGGCCGTTTGCGGGACGCGATGCTTGCCGGTGACTCGAACTGGCTCGGCCGCGTCCATACGGTCGGTCTGATTGTGCGCGGCGCGCTGGTGCAACCGCTGACCATCAACGGCCTCGCGCTCAAGCCGGCATCAGCGGGGGCGGTGCTGGCGGAACGATGGCGCGACTGGTTCGATCGTGAGACATGGACCGGGATTTCACTTTCACGCATCGTCGGGGGTCGGTTAGGGATGGATATGCCCCTGCCGATGCTGGTCGGCCTGGCGGCGGCGCTTGCCTGCTTGATGTATTGGGCCTTGCGTCGCTGGCTTCGCTGGCCGGTTTCGGCGTTGACCATCGCCGCGATCCTCGCATCCGGATGGCTGGTACTCGATATGCGCTGGCAGTGGAATCTCGCGCTGGATGTATCGGACTCATGGCGTAGCTTTGCGGGAAACGACCTGTCGTCGAAGCGGCTGGCGGGAATTGATGCGGAACTCGAAAAAATCGCCGTCGATATTCGCCCGCTGGTCGACCGCGATGCCCGACTGTTTATCATCGCGCAGGATCCAGTTGCGGCCGGGCGACTCGCGTATCTGCTGTTGCCTTCTAAGGTTCACTACGACATTGCACAAACGTCGCTGCCCATACCCGAGCGGTTCAAGACCGGCGATCTGATGCTGGTTCACCGCAAGGCGGGCGTCCGCTATTCCCCGGAGCGCAAGGAATTCCTGTGGGATGACCGGTTCAGAGTGCGCGCGGAAATCGTCTATGCCAAGCGCGGAACGGTGTTGGCGCGAGTGCTCTGATGCTGATGCTGATACCGGGACTGCTGCTTAGCGTCATCGTGCCCTTGCTGGCAGGTCTGCCATGGATGCTGTTCATACAGAGGCCGCGCGGCAGCGCCGGCGGTTGGCCGCTGGCGCTCGCCTACGGTTATGTGCTGGGGCTGCTCGTCATGGTCGTCGGAATCCGAGCCCTCTCGGTTGCTCACCTGCCCATCGGCTTGCCGTACGCTTCAATCATTCCGGTTCTTGTCGGCGGGATCGGATGGTGGCGCATCCGCAGCTCGACGGGGTTTTTTCAGACCACGGCGAAAGCGCGCGCGACGTGGCGGTCGACGAAGGGCATGACTCGCGCCGTATGCCTGGTCCTTCTGTTCCTGATTGCGTCGCGGCTCGTCACATTGGGCGCCGAAATCTTGCTGCGGCCCGTTTTCCCGTGGGAGGCGGTTAGCTCGATCGCAGCCAAGGCTCGGGTGTGGTACGAGCTAGGGACGATGGTGCAGTTCGTGCCGCCGGCCGCATGGCTTGAGGGCGCGGGAAACCATACCGATGCCGACGCCAGCGCCCTTGCGCTGCCATCGCTACTGCAGGTATGGACCGCGAATGCGATTGGTCAGTGGCATGAAGGCGCGATAGGCTTTCCCTGGTGGGCGCTCGGCCTTTGCGTAACCCTCGCCTTGTACGGTCATGTCCGGCGCACTGGTGGCGGCGTGGCTTTCGCATTGACCATCGGTTACCTGTTCATTTCACTGCCGCTGGTGGATCTGCACATCGCGCTGGCTGGAGCACCGCAGTGGATTGCCGCCGCAGGTACAGGGCTCGCTGGATGCGCGATGCTGCGCTGGCTCGAATTCCCATCGCGCGAGTTGATGTGCTGCTTCGCGATCGGCACCGCACTGGCTCTATTCAGTTTGGCGTCAACCTGGCCATGGTTCGCGATTTTCCTTCTTGCCCTTATGCTGCGGCGCTGGCCGCGGATTGCTCGCAAGCTGGCAGTGGCCGCGCCCCTCGTCGTACTAGTCGGCTTGCTCGCGTTACTCCAGACGCCGCTCAGGATCAACGGTATCGAGTATCGACTGCAAGTGGCCGCAGGGTGGGGCGAGACCCTCGAGTCCCTCTTCCTGCTCGATAGTTGGCACCTGCTCTACGGAGTGGCGCTGTTGGTTGCCGGCACCGGCTGGCGTTATCTGGCAACACCACAGTGGCTCGCGCGCACCTGGATCGTCGCCGCCGGGCTCGGCCTGCTATTTGTCTGGGGTGTCCTCTCCTTACCCGGCGTTTGGTACGGAGGCCTGCGTGATTTCAGTTACGCGGCGCTTCAGTTCGCTCCGATACTCGTGCTATGGGCCGCGATGACAGCCCATGCGACTGCGAAACGAAGCACGGAGCGGGCAGTCGTGACGAGCTTTTGATCTACGTCGAATGGACCGGCCGCCGCGACTCAGCGGTCCCAACCGGTGATTCGCACCAGATGCTGTTCCAGCACTTGAAGCGGCTCGGCGCGATCGAAAATCAGTCCGCATTCAGCCGCGATCTGCGACCTGAGCGGGGCTGCTGAATCATTCGCGACTTCGGCGGCGATGTGCGCAAACGCCGCCGATTCGTCCGCGATCAGTCGAGGAAGCCCGATACTGCGCAGCATCGCCGCACTTTGACGCCCACGCAGAAAGCGTCCAGGATGCGTCACGATTGGCAATCCGGCGACGAGGGCATCGAGGCTCGTGTTGCCGCCGGACCAGTGGCGCGTATCCAGCATCACATCGCAGACGGACAGCAGAGCACGAAATTCATCCGGCGTGCGCATCGGCTGCCATATCACGCGCCGCGTGTAGTCGATTCCACGCGCGTCCAGCGCTCGCCGGATTCTGTCCTGGAATCGTTCGGTCGCGGGCTCACCGGGTTCCGCGCAAAATATCAGCCGTCCGCGAGCGTCCTGGTTTAGCACTTCGCAGAACACCTCGTCATTGTCCGGATGAATCTTGAACAGCGATTGCGGGCAGATGTAGAGTGCGACGCGATCCGGCAAACCGAATTCGGCGCGCGTCGCCGTTCGAACCGCGGGACGCGCGTAGGCGGTACCGAGGCCCGGCAGGAGGAGGAGCTGTTCCCGATAGTGAGACGCGGCGTCCGCCGGTTCCATTTCCGCGCAACTGAAATAATAGTCGATCAGAGCACTCCCCGTGGTCACCGGATGTCCCCATGCGGCGCACTGCACGGGCGCAAGGCGCAGCGCAGCCAGTGTGGCGTCGCGCCCGTCCATCCCGAGCTGCGGGTAGATCAACACGTCCAGCCGCGCCGCGCGAATTTTCTCTGCGATGACGCGAACGCTACGCTCGGATTGAACGAACCGGTCAACCCGCGCGCGCAACGACTGGGTCATCGCGTCGTACTCACTGCCGAAATAGAAGGCGTGCACTTCGCAGCGTTGCCGGTCAAGGCCGGTCAGCCACGATTCGAAATACGCGCCGACCGTGCAGCGGCGAAAGTAACTCGACGCGAAGCCGACACGCAGCCGGCGATTGCCGCGTGCCACGGGCTCGGGGGCCGCCGACCATTCCGGCGCGGCAGCCACCGCCAGTTGCCGGATCAAATCGGCGTACTCGCGCTGCAACGCAAGGTCATCTTCGCCCTGATATCCTAAATAGAAATTCGACCAGTCGAGTTTCCATAAAGCCTCTGGCGTTTCGAGCAGCCGCGGAAGAGCCGCCGACAGTTCAGCCATACCGCGACCATATCGCGTTCGCCATTCCTTCAGGTCGTTGATTCCCGAATAGATCTGGGGCAGCGCCAATGCGGCGCCGAATCGTGGCGTCAATGCCGTCGGGGCCCGCTGACTGCCGCGCCGATAAGCAGCAAGCGCGCCATCGATGTTGCCGCGTTCGCGGCGCACAAATGCGAGCAAGGAATCCGCGTCGTAATACCCGGTGCCCTCAACTTCGGCGGCGCGCATCAATTCAACCTCGGCCTCGCCCCATCGACCTGCCCTCGCCAGCGCCCAGCCCACCCCGGCGTACGCTTCCGCCTTGTCCGGTACCAACCCGGACCATTGCCGCCATGCGCGCAGCGCGGGGTCGCCCTGATCGTCGGCTTGCAGCGCTTCGGCCAGTCCGCGCCAGCCTTGCGCATACGATGCATCGAGCGAAGTCGCGCGCCAGTACATCCTGATGGCTTCGGGGAGCATCCCGCGCCGCCGGTAAATGGCCCCGAGGTTGGCGCAGGCGCGCGCATTGTCGGGACGTAACTGCAGGGCCTTCTCGAGGCTGAGCGCGGCTTCTTCCAGCAAATCAAGATCGGCGAGCACCAGTCCGTGCAACTGATGCGCTTCAGCAAATTCCGGACGCAACGCGATCGCATGCTCGGCATGCACGCGCGCCGACTCGGGGTCGTTGGCCTGAAAACATGACTGCGCGAGCAAGAACTGGTAATTGGCATCGTCGAGTGCCGTCGCGTCCTTTGCGCCGAACGACTTCAGCATTGCTCGTGCCTCTCGCGGAGCGTTTTGGCGCAACCAACTATCGGCAGCTACCAGCGCTTGTCGCAAATCCGAGTTCATCGCTTGCCCGCCGTGACGTTCTTCTCCGCGAGCATCTGCTCGTAGGCCGCTTCCAGTCCCCGGACATGCGCTGCAGCGTCCCAGACTGGCGAGCCGGCGCGCCGTTCTGCGATGCGATTCCGCAGTGCACCCGACCAGTTTTGGTCCTCGGCCAGCCGGACAACCAGCGACACATAGTCATCCTCTGAGCGGGCGATCGTCTCGGTGGTTCCAAAGCGCGACAGCAGCGTATATCCCAACCGTTCGCCATGCCTTGGCCCCAGTAACGTGACAACGGGGATGCCCATCGCAAGCGCCTCCATCGTCCCATTCACATTGCCGCAGGGCATCGGGTCGAGCGCGACGTCAAGCAATCGATAGCGCGCGAGCTGTCCCGATTCAGACGAAGGCCGAGGCAGGAACACAACCCGTTCGGGTTCGATCCCATGCGCGCGCAGCCATCGCAAATAGGAAGAATTCCACGACGAATGCACCGGAGAGAAGGCGAGCATCGCGCGCGGCAATCGTTCGAGCACCCTGCGCCAGAGTCCAAGACAGCGCGGGCTGAGCTTCATCAGCGAAACAAAAGCTCCGCATACGAAGCTGCCGCCCGGGAGGTCGGTGAGCGACCTGAACGCGGCGTCAACTTCGGGATACCGTCGCCAAGGGAATACGCCATCCACGACCTGGAACAGGCGCTCGATCACGAATTGCTGCGCGTCATCGGCTTCGGCGCGCGGCTCGGTCAGTTTGTAGTCGATCGCATGCAACCCGACCGGGCCGGGCGTTGCAATGTGTGTAGCGATCACGCGCGCAGGCTTGCGCGCCAGGATGCCGGGTTGGGCGCCGCGCGTATGTCCCGAGCAGTCGATGAGCAGATCGATTTCGTCGGCGCGGATGCGTGCGGCCGCGACTGCATGCGGCTGCCCCCAAAGCTCGACGATTGGAACTCCGAGCGCCTCGAAACGCGCGGTGAACGCATCGCGCACCGCGGAAAGCGAATAGAGCGTAACCGAAAAGCGGCCGCGGTCATGCCCGCTCACCCATTCGTAGATCATGTACCCCATTACATGATCGCGCAGATCGCCGGACAGGTAGCCGATCCGGATCGGGCCGGGCGACCGGGGGCGGGCTAGCGGCGCGGTCTGCCCATACCACGCGCTCGCCGTTGCGTCATACCGCAGATACCATTGATGGAGCACTGCACGATCGAGGTCGACGTGAAGCAGCAGGAACAGCAACTGCTCCCAGTCGCGCAGGTACTCGGCGCTGTCTTCAGCGGGAAAACTCCCCGCCAGGATACGATCGCGCCAATCGACATGCGCGGCCAGGTCGCCGGCGGCCATGCTGGCTTCAAGTCCATACACCGCCATGGCCAGCGACGCGGCGCACATTGTGCGATACGTCTGGAAATTCTGCAGCCATGCGTCGACCTGACCCAGAAGCTGGAGGCACGCACCCAGTTGCGCGTAGGCCGAGGCAAATTGCGGTTGCCTGCGGATCACCTCGCGATAGGCCACGATCGCGGCCGGATAGTCGCCCTCGTCCTGGGCCATGGCTCCCAGATTGAACCGCGCCTCGATATGGTCCGGGCTGTAGGCGAGCACCTGCTGATATGCGCTACGCGCACGCGACGAGTCACCGCGGCGCTGCGCTGCCGCGCCAAGATTGAAATGCCATTGCGGCACATGGGGTTCCAGCGTCACGGCGCGGTCAAGATATTCGAGCGCTCCGCGCGCACTCGCATCGTCAACATGCTCGGCCGCCAGTCCCAAGCCCGACCATCCGGGAGCGAATTGCGGTGTGAGTTCGACCGCGCGATGGAAGGCATCGGCCGCTTGCTCCCAATGCTTCGCATCTGCCAGGCGCTGGCCGAGCGTGTAATGCGCATCGCGAAACTCCGGAGCCCAGTCGGCCGCGCGCTGCAACCATGGAATTGCGTCGGCCGACCTGCCTTGCTGATGCAGAAGTTGCCCCAG
>JAYTIR010000083.1:0-5895 GCA_043731765.1 Burkholderiales bacterium | reverse complement strand
GAGTGGCGTGAAGGTCGAGTTCGGAAAATTTGGCGAGGCCATCGAGGGCGTCCGCAAGAAACTCCAGGAGGCGCAGAACAAGGTGGAGGATGTCACCACCCGCTCACGCGTCCTCACGCGTAAGCTGCGCGACGTGCACGGCACGGATCCAATCTCCAATGGCGGCGGTCCGTTATCCCCGGGCGAGCGCGTCCTGCCACTCGACGAGCCTGGCGCGGGCGAAGCGCAATCGTAATGCGGCGTGGCACGGGCATCCTGCCCGTGGGGACTGCAAGATCGTGCCGCCAGCGAAGTCTAATTGTCAGGCGGTGCGGGCGATGGTGGAACGCGACCTCTGGGCGCGTTGGCGAAAGCAAATGCAGCCCGCGCCCGCGGGCTGCCCAGCCCGAAGCATCGCGCTCGGAGAACGCAATCCACCCAATGCGCCACGCGGGCTGCTCAGCCCATTGGCATCGGGTTAGGGACAACCCGATCCACCAGGGATCGGCCGTGGCACGGGCATCCTGCCCGCGGGGCGTCGGAGATCGTTTCCGCCAGCGGGGGTTGATTTCCAGGCGGTGGATTGCACACCCCGGCGGAGCTCGGCTGCGCTTTCGCAACCGGGCGCGACCCGCGTACCCTGGCCCGTCCCAATCGCCACGGACAGGATGCCCATGCCAAAACGGAAGCGGGGGGGATCCGGGTTATTCCCGCTCGAAGCGTAGGGACGGCGATAAAGTCATTGGGAACAGCGGCGTAGGCGCGTTTACGTGCCTGATTTTCGATCGAGTCGGGTCATCGGCGCACCTTGCGAACTGCCTGTCGCGCTTGGAGAAATCGCTTGCTCGATTACTGGGCTTCCGATACGAAATTGTGGTTGTCGTAATTTATTCGACGCAACCGCGTCGCCGCCCGAAGAAGACGTCTGCAGGTCGTCTCCCGACTCCTGACTTCTCAAAATCATGAAACGTTGCTCAGCACTCCCCGCCTTGCTCGTTGCCACCTTTGTCTTTACGAGCGCATTTTTCTGGTCAGCCCCGTTGCGTGCCGCCGACCACGGCGACGGTCCGAGTGCATCCAACGATCCCGCGGCGGATCTTGGCGATGTCTATCTGTTTCTTGATCCCAACGATAACAGTCGCGTCGTCATCGCGATGACCACTCGCGGATTCATTGTTCCCAGCGAGGCCGTCAATTTCGGAATTTTCGATCCTTCGATCGTTTATCGCTTCCTAGTGGAAACGACGGGCGACGCGGTGCCCGATGCAACGATCTCCGTTACCTTTACGCCGCGGACGAGCAATGCCGCCGCGCAGGTTGCCACAATTCAAATGGTGCGCGGCGCGAGCACGGTTTTCTCCTTCAGCGCGCCGGCGACCAACCCATCGCTGGCCGCCAGCGCGCCCGCGCAGGTGATCACGCGAGACGCGTCTTCCGGGGTCGACTTTTTCGCCGGCGAAACGGATGACCCGTTCTTTTTCGATATTCCCGCGTTCAGCCGGTTTGTCGCCTCAGTGCTCGCCGGCGCACCGGACCCGACCGTCTTTAACCGCGGCCGCGACAGCTTCGCCGGCTATAACACGATGTCGATTGTGCTCAGCATTCCAAAGACGGTACTGGCCAGCTCCAGTGGTTCGGTGGGCGTCTCGGCCGTCACGCTCCGCGCCAGCCGCCATTTCGACCCCAGCTTGATCAATGTGTCCACGCGCGGCCGGGTCGATCTCGGACAGAATGTGCTGATCGGTGGGTTCGTCATCACCGGCCCCGTCAATACTTCCAAGCGCGTCATCATCCGCGCGCTGGGACCGACCCTGTCCGGGCGCGGAGTCACGGGGCCGCTGATGGATCCGATGCTCACCCTCTACAACAGCGGCGGGATGGTCCTGGCGGCAAACAACAACTGGCAGGATTCCCAGGCGTCGGAAATCGGCGCCAGCGGCTTCGCGCCGCCCGACGTTCGCGAGTCCGCCATCATCGCCACGTTGCCGCCCGGGGCCTACACGGCCATCGTATCGGGCGCGAGTGGCGATGTGGGCGTGGCCTTGGTGGAGGCGTTCGATTTGAACGCCGGCTCGCCCGGCGTCGTCGACTTCGGAACGCTTCGCCAGGTCGATCGCGCGGGGGTTCCAGCGGTGAATGTCGCGTTGGTGCCATTTGCGCGGAAAGACGAGTACAACCTCGCCAGTCCCGTGGATGACGCGGCCGGTGTGTTCGCAAATTCGATCATCGCCACCCTGACGGCGCTGGGCACGAACAGTACCTACATCAACATCCTGGCGAGCGTTGCCGTGACCAATGGCGACTACCTTCGGCTGAACTTGAACACGGCGAACTCGGGCCCCGGCGGCGGCAACAACCCGGCCGCGGCCTTCCCGAATGGCCGGCGCCTCGGCGATGACGTTATCGATACGCTGCTTACTCTCATCGCGAACGGCTCGACATTGGGAGACAACGTCAACGCGAACGACGTCCCGCTGCGCGACGTGTTTCCGTTTTTCGCGCTGGCCCAGCAGCCGCGTAGCCCGGGCGTGATCGACGACAACACCAGAAACTGAGATTGCGTGGCGATCCCCAAGCGCAGAGCGGGCGTCAAACTTCGCACGCTCTGCGTCCTTTTCGCAGCGGTCCTGGTTGCCGGTCCGCTGCTGGCCGCGGATCAAAACACCGCGGAGATCATTCGCTTTCTGGAGGAGCGCGTGCAGCGCGACCCCGATGACATCACCGCTTTAAATCAGCTCAGCGGGGAGTGCCTGCAGCGGATGCGGGAGACCGGCGACACCCGATGGTTGCGGAAGGCCCGCGAGGCAGCCGAAAACTCCCTTCGCGCGCTGCCGGCGAAAATAAATCCGGGCGCGGTGGCGGCGCGAACCGTTGTCCATCAGTCGGGCCATCGTTTTGCGGCAGCCAAACTCGACGCGGAGGAATTTCAACGCCTGCGTCCGGGGAAGGCGCAAGGATTTGAGTTGCGGGGCGATGCGGCGTTGGAGCTGAATGCTCTCGCTCTGGCGGAGCAAGAGTTCGCCTCGGCTCGGGAGGCCGCCGGCGAATCGCTCGAGCTGCACGTTCGACTCGCGCGGCTGGCGTGGCGGAAGGGCGAGCGTGACGCGGCTCAATTCCATTTCGAAGGTGGCGTAGCGTTCGCCCGACTCACCCAGCCACCGTCGCCGTACTGGTTGGCGTGGAGCCTGGTCCAACGTGGGGCGAATTTCTTCTCGTTTGGCGATTGGGTTCCGGCCGAGCGGGACTACGCGGAGGCTCTGCAGCTGGTGCCGAATGCCTGGTACGTTCTTGATCGATTGGCGGAACTGCGAGCCGCGCAGGGTCGCTGGGATGAAGCCATTGCAGGCTATCGTTCGGCCATCGAGCGGTCACCGTCGCCCGCTCTAAAACAGGCTTTGGGGGACGTGCTCATCGCGGCGGGAAAACCCACCGAAGCCGCCCCTTGGCTGGATCAGGCCGAGGCGGGATATCGCGCCAGCATCGACGCAGGCGAAGCGATCTATTTCCATCATCTCGCCGGGTTCTACGCCGATTCGAAGCCGAATCCCGTCGAAGCCGAGCAATGGGCGCGGAAGGATTTGGAATTGCGCAGCACACCCGCTTCGCTCGACGGACTCGCTTGGGCGCTTTACGGACAGGGAAAATTCCCGGAGGCGGCCGAGGTCAGCCGTCAAGCCATCGCGGCCGGGGCCAAAACAGGCAGCGACGCACATGTCCTTTATCACACGGGACTCATCCTGATGCGCGCTGGCGAGATCGCCGCCGGACGCGATGCACTTCGCCTTGCCTACGAAATCAATCCTGCCGTGGGCGCGTTTCACATTCATCGCTGAGCGAAATGGAAAAGAGATGAGTCGACTGTACCGGCGGTTTTTCCTCGGCTTCGCCACCGGAATTTCCGTGTTCCTGGCGACGTCCGTCCTGGCGCATCCCGCGGCGCAGGGTCGCGTGGATTTTGATCTGGCCGCCGAAAAGCTGAACGTCACCATTACGGTTAGTGCGGAAGAAGTTTTTGTGGGTACGACCCTCGGAAAACTCGCGAAGGAGCCCCACACGCTGGCGGAAACCTGGCAGGCGTATGCCGGCTATCTCCTGGCTCGTTTTCGCGTGACGGCTGATGGAATGCCGCTGACCGGCCGGTTGACTAAGGTCGTCGCGCCGGCGGATGTGGCGCCCGCGCCTGTCGCGATGTCGGTTGAACGGGCGGTCTATACTTTCGAATTCGATCTGCCCGCGCGGCCTGAAGGCCAGGCTTCGATCGAAGTGGAGCAGGATGCGCTTTCCGAGATTCTGTTTGCGCCCGGCAATCCGTGGACGGCTTCCTACGTGGCAACGACCCGGCGGGATGGACGCGTCGTGCGGGAGGGAATGCTGCTCGATTCACGCCGGCCGCTGGTCCTCGAATTTCCGAATCCCGCCACGATGGTGCCCGGGGAAGCGCTCAACCAATGGCGAATCTGGCGCGACTATTTCCGGCATGGAGTCTGGCATATTCTGACGGGTTACGACCATCTACTCTTTGTCACCGCCCTCGCACTCGCGGCGGTTTCGTGGTGGGATTTGGTCAAGGTAATCAGCGCGTTCACGCTGGCGCACACGATCACTCTGGTGCTGGCCGTGTTGAACATTATCCGGCTACCCGCCCACATCGTGGAGCCGATGATCGCGGCGAGCATCGTCTTCGTCGCGGTTCAAAACATTTTGTTCCCGGGATCTTCCCGTGGCTGGTTAAGATTGGGCGCGGCGTTTGGGTTCGGTTTATTCCATGGACTGGGATTTGCCGGTGGATTGCTGGATGCGATGGCGGAGTTGCCGGCGACAGCGCTCGTTTCGGCGCTGTCGGCGTTCAGCCTGGGCGTCGAGGTCGGGCATCAATGCGTCGTCCTGCCTGTCTTCCTCGTGCTGATGCTGGGGACGAAGAATGACGACGGCGGGTCGCGCCGTCGGATGATCATGCGCGTCGGTTCGGTCTTCATTGCGGCCGCCGGCCTGTTCTATTTGGTGGCGGCCTTGCGCGGTTAGCCAAAACGATTGCCGGCGATGGTGTTCCGCCGTTATTCTCGGGCTCGAGTGCACGCCGGTGTGGCGGAATGGCAGACGCAACGGACTTAAAATCCGTTGGGGCGAAAGCCCCGTGCCGGTTCAAGTCCGGCCATCGGCACCCTCAAAATCAACGACTTCCGTATGTCAAAAATAGGGGTTTGGTTGTGGCCTAAAATCTCATAATACGAAAGAAAAGGAACGTTTTGGAAAGTTCGGCGCATCCATTTTTCATTGAGAAAGGTGACCTTGGCCGAGGCTCGGTCGGAGCGAGTCAGCCTGTGGTCAAATTCGCGCGCATGCGGACCGCATGACAATGGCGGCGTTCGACAGAATAACTTCAGCTCGACCGTTACCTGCTGGATCCTGCCTTCGAAACTGACGGACGGCGCTCTGCATACTCGAGCGCGACCCGCTTCCCAAAATCGGTGCCAACGTCGAAGCTTTCACTCGGCGTGCACGCCGGGGGTACAGTGCGATTCACTGTGGTCTCGAAGTCGACGAAGCCGGCCGGCCGAAATCACGTTGGTCTGCGCTTTGCAGCGGTGCCGGGAGCCGTCAACGACTACGCGCGCATCCCTAATCGTACCGATTCCCCCTCCATCAGCGCCACGATCTTTCTTGCCTTCGTTTCCTTAAAGCAAATATTGAAAGTGCAGTCACGACCCGCGTGAATTCCGCGCACCACCCCCCGAGGCGACCCCTCATCTAAACTTGTCAGGATACCTATCATGCTTAAAGCGCTCTTATCTTCGATCGCGGCGCTCGCGATTGCGCTGCCGTGCAGTTCTACGCTCGCCCAAGACATCGTCTTGGGCGCGTCTGTGCAGCTGACCGGGCCCGTCGCGAACACCGGACGCTACTACCGCGATGCGT
>JAYTIR010000082.1:0-3676 GCA_043731765.1 Burkholderiales bacterium | reverse complement strand
TTTACGCAAAGGCATTCGGCGCGGCGCCCTGGTAATCGCTCGATGGGCGTGCCTCATTTGAGTCCTGCAGAAATGACTGGCAAACACCTGTCGTCCCCGCGAAATCTCGCCCCCGAATGCTTTAGTCGGGCGCGGGGACCCAGCGTCGTTTGTCGAAAGTCACTGAATTCCCAACCTCCCGGGAACGACACGATCAGTCGGGCGTAACGCAAGCCATTTCCTTTTCATGCTCGCCACTCCGCCCTCACGCAAACCCACGCCAGTGATCATTCGCGGCGTGCGGCTGACGCGTACCGTCGTGCATCTGTTTCGCGGACTCGCGACGACCGCTTTCGTCTTTCCGTTCGCCGGGCACGGCGCGCGCAATCGGATGATCCAGCGCTGGTCGCTGCGCCTGCTGCACATCCTGGCGGTCGAACTGGAACGCACGGACCCGGATGCGAAATTCCCCAGCCGCGTCGTGATCGTCGCCAACCATATTTCCTGGCTGGACATTTTCGTGCTGAACGCGACGCAACCGTCGCGCTTCATCGCCAAAGCCGACATCAAGCGCTGGCCGTTGATCGGATTGTTGGTGGGCAGCGTCGGCACGCTGTTCGTCGATCGCACCCGGCGCCGCGAAGCGGCGCGGATCAATGCGCAGATCGAGCATGCGCTGGAAGCCGGCGACGTGATCGCACTATTTCCCGAGGGCACCACGACCTGCGGCCGCGAGTTGTTGCCGTTTCACGGCTCATTGCTGCAGCCGGTGATCGCTGCGGGCGGGCACGTGCTGCCGGCGACGATCCGCTACACGCACCTCGACGGTTCGCATTCGGATGCGCCGTCGTACGTCGGCGAAATGTCGCTGGTCGGATCGGTGCGGCAGCTGTTGCGCGCGCGGCGAACGCGGGTGCGGTTGCATCTTGGTGTCCCGCTGGCCACTACCGGACGGCATCGGCGGGAGGTAGCCGCCGAAGCGCACGACGCTATTCGGACGGCGCTGGAACTGCCTGGACCACGCAATTGAGGATCCTGCCTCCTGACCATCCACGGCCACCACCGGCGGCCTGGCTATGGAGATCTACAAGTGGAGCTGCGGCGCGGTCAACGTTCCGCCGCGGTACCTTCCCGGCACGTGTCGCGATCTATCCTGATCGACTTCCGCCAGGGTTCAGCAACGCATACAGCAGGATCGCCCCGAACGTCGCGGTGCCGATGCCACCCAGCGCGAAGCCGCCGAACTTGAGCGTGAAGTCGCCGGTGCCCAGTACCAGCGTGATGGCGGCGACGATCAGGTTCTTGTTGTCCGAAAAGTCCACCCGGTTGTCGACCCAGATCCTCGCCCCGGCGACTGCGATCAACCCGAACACGACGATGGAGATGCCGCCCATCACCGGCAGCGGGATCGCCTGGATCACCGCGCCGAATTTGGGCGAGAAGCCGAGCACGATGGCAATCGCCGCCGCGCACACAAAGTTCGCCGTCGAGTAGATCTTGGTTGCAGCAATCACGCCGATGTTCTCTGCGTACGTGGTCACGCCGGTGCCGCCGGCCAGGCCGCTGACCATCGTCGCGACGCCGTCGCCGATGAATGCGCGCCCCATGTACTGATCGAGGTTCCTGCCGGTCATCGCCGTCACCGCCTTGAGGTGGCCCAGGTTCTCCGCGACCAGGATGATGGCGACCGGGGCGATGAGCAGCAACATCCACGAGTCGAAATTGCTCGCGGCCATGTTCTTGATCGGGATGCTCGCAAGATTCAGTCCGATCACCGCGACGACCGCGCCGGTGACCACCGGGGGCATCAGCCGCTCGATCCAGCCCGTGCCCGACGCCTGGACGATCGCGCCGATCACGGTGTACACGAGGCCGCAGGCAATGATCCCACCCAGGCCACCGCAATGTTCGCGTTCGGTGGCTTGCCCGCATAGGCGGTCGCGGCGATCACCACGCCGATGAACGCGAAGCTCGAGCCGAGATAGCTCGGAACCTTGCCGCCGGTGATGACGAAGAAGATCAGCGTCCCGACGCCGCGCATCAGGATCGCGATGTTGGGGTCGAACCCCATCAGGATCGGCGCCAGCACCGTGGCGCCGAACATCGCGATCACGTGTTGCACGCCCATCGCCGCGGTTTGCGGCCACGGCAGCCGCTCGTCGGGCGCGATCACTCCACCCTGCCGCAAAACCTCAGCGGATTTTTCCGTCCAGCCGAATATTCCCATCGCTTCCTCCCTGGGCACGGCGACGACGCCTTTCTGCATCTCGTCGTCGAAATCAAGGGCTATCGGCGCGAGGACGCCAAGGAAAAGAAATCCACAATGGACACGTACTGGGTGCCCGGCGCGAACAATCTGGGCAATTATGGGCGATGGGCATTTGCCGAATTTACGGAGGTGTACCAGATCGAGGCTGAATTCGAGGCCAGGGTGAAAACTGAATTCGTCAAGATGATCGCGTCCGCCGCCACCAAAAAGGATTGAACGACTATGCCGCAGACCACGCCCAGAGTGAGCCGTCTGGCTTGGCGTGGTATGCAGGTTCGCGCATGAAGTCGTCTTCCGCTACTATCACCGCACCGCGTTGCCGGGTCATCACGGCCTTGGCAAGGCTTGAGCCGTGTGATGGGAAACTATCACGCACGGTTCTTAGAGGGCCGGGGACGGGTGACCGTTCCTGGCTACCCGATTAGGAATCACCCCGGAGCTACCATCATCAACGCAGACCAAATCAGTCAACTCGTCCAGCGTCGCTATGGAGCTTTTGCGCGCACGACCAGGACAGGCACCTCGTGCGGCAACGTTTCCCAAGCGCCCAGTTGCTGCGGCGCGCTGCAGGGATTTTACACCGCCGCCGAGCTTGCCGAGGTACCCGCGCTCGCACGGGATCTATCCCGCGGATGCGGCAATCCGACCGGGTTCGCCAATCTTGTCCCAGGCGAGATCGTTGTCGACCTCGGCTGCGGTGGCGGCATCGACCTCGTCCTGGCAGCGCATCGGGTAGGTCCCGCGGGCCAGGTGATCGGAGTGGACTTCACCCCAGCGATGATCGAGCGTGTGACCGAAGTTTTGGACGAGGCGGGCTTGGCGGCGCCGGCGGTCGAATTGCGGCTTGCCGGCATCGATGCGACGGGCCTTCCGGATGGGGTCGCGGATGTAGTGATCTCCAACTGCGTGATCAATCTCTGCGCCGACAAGGAAGCGGTATGCCGCGAGGTGTACCGCATCCTCAAGCCCGGCGGCCGGCTCGCGATCTCGGATATCCTCCTCGTTGGTGAGCTCGAGCCCGGGCTACGCAGTCGCCTCATGGCGAACTGGCCAGGCTGCTTGGGTGGGGCGATGCCGGAAGCGCGCTACTTCGCAACGCTCACAGACGCCGGGTTCCGCAACGTTCGCGTCTTTGCGCGCCATCCACTAGATGATGCGGAGCTTGACGAGATGGCCTGTTGTCCCGGCAAGCCCTTTACGCTTGCCCCTGCGCCAGAAGACCTCGCAGCGGTCGGCAACGTGGTTGAAAGCGTCAGATTCACGGCGGTTAAGCCTTCCCCAAGCAGTGCTTCCTAAAGTGCCCCCATCGCGTCGCACGCGTAGCCCAACGCCTCCATCGTCTCCGTCTGGCCCCGTTCCGGCTTTGTGTGCCGGCGGCTTCATCCACGCCTCAGGTCGCCTTCGCGCTTCCGCCGAGCCGCCCGATCA
>JAYTIR010000081.1:0-5061 GCA_043731765.1 Burkholderiales bacterium | reverse complement strand
GCCACGGCCTGGTCGAAGTACGCCTGCTCGCGCGTCAGCAGGTATTTTCCGAGGTCCGTGGCAAACCACTGGGCAAGTGTCGTTGACAGACCGGCCCCCGGTCCCGAAGATGCGTCCATGCCGCAGATTATCCCTATCCCCGCGTTCGCGGACAACTACATCTGGTTATTGCGAAATGACAACTTGGGTGCCATCGTGGACCCGGGCGACGCCGCGCCGGTGATTGCCTGTCTCACGCGCGAACGCATCGACCTTTGCGCCATTCTCGCGACCCATCACCACGGTGATCATGTCGGCGGGAATCTGGCACTGCTCGCGCATCGGAACGTGCCGGTGTTCGGGCCGGCGCGCGAGAAAATTCCAGGGCGCACGCAGGCGGTTACAGGCGGGGATCGGATATTTGTCCCGGGAATCGACGTGACCTTCGACGTCATCGATGTGCCGGGCCATACCGCGGGCCATATCGCGTACTTCGGAGAGTTCGGCGGGGTGCCATCGCTCTTTTGCGGCGACACGCTGTTCACCGGCGGTTGCGGACGCCTGTTCGAGGGCACGCCGGAGCAGATGTGGTCGTCGCTGTCGGCGCTTGCCGCACTTCCGCCGGAGACAAGGGTGTACTGCGGACACGAATATACGCTCGCCAATCTGCGCTTCGCGCTGGCGGTCGAACCGGACAACGCGGACCTGCACGCACGCGAGGCGCGCGAGCAGGCGAAGCGCGGGCGCGGAGAACCCACGGTGCCGTCGACGATGGGCGAGGAACGCGCCACCAATCCGTTTTTGCGCGCGCATCTGCCCGCGGTCAAGGTTGCCGCTGCCGCTCACGCGGGGCGCGCGCTGGCCGACGACGTGGCGTCCTTTGCCGCGTTGCGCGAGTGGAAGAACCACTTCCAGGAACCAAACAGGCTTGGTTGACTCACGCCCTCGCTCCGCCTACCATCGCCTGAATTTTGGGTAGCGCGCCTGGACGAACTTCGTCGTCAGGGGCGGCCGACAGGAAACCGAATTGCGCTTACGAACAGTACTGACCTTTGTGATTGCCGCCGCGCTGACTGCATGCGCGACACCCGCGCCTCCGCCCGCGGCCCCGGACCCTGCGCCGGTTGCCGTCGCGGCGCCCGAACCACCACCCCTTCCAGCACCAGTCCAACCTCCTGCGGTGGAGCCGTTTGCCGCTGCCGCCAGCGCCGAGCTTGAAGCGCTGCCCGCGTCCGCGCCCGATTTGTGGGAGCGCATCGTCGCGGGTTACGCGATCCCGGACATCAACGGCCCGCTCGTCGAAAAATGGGAACGCTGGTATGCCGATCGCCCTGAATACGTTGCGCGGATGGTCGAACGCAGCCGCCGGTACCTGTATCACATCGTCAGCGAAGTGACCGGCCGCGGCATGCCCACGGAGATCGCTCTGTTGCCGATGGTGGAGAGCGCATTCAATCCGGTCGCGATGTCCACGAGCCGCGCGTCAGGCATCTGGCAGTTCATCCCGTCGACGGGGAAGCACTACGGCCTCAATCAGGACTTCTGGATGGATTCGCGGCGCGATGTGCTGGCGGGAACCGACAAGGCGCTCACCTACCTGACCAAGCTGCACGGTGATTTCAACGACTGGCAATTGGCGCTGGCGGGCTACAACTGGGGCGAGGGCAACGTCGCCAAGGCGATCGCGAAGAACAAGGCAAAGGGACTGCCGGCCAATTACCAGAGTCTGTCCATGCCGGCGGAAACGGCCAATTACCTGCCCAAGCTGCAGGCCATCAAGAACATTGTCCGCGACCCGGAGAAATTCGGGCTGGCATTGGCCGACATCCCCGATGCGCCGTACTTCGCGGTGGTCAAAACCACGCGCAAGATGGACACCAAGTTTGCGGCGGATCTGGCCGAAATATCGCTGGAGGATTTCCTGGCGCTCAACCCGCAGCACAACCGGCCGGTGATCGCCGGCGCGGACGAGCAGACGATTCTGCTGCCGATCGACAACGCCGAGATTTTTGCCGCCAAATTGGAGCTGACCAACCAGCCGATGGTGTCCTGGCAGGCGTACCGGATGCGGCCCAACGAAACGCTGCCGCAAGTCGCCGCCAAGTACGGGATGTCCGTGGAAACGCTGCGCGCCGTGAACGGCATCGGCGCACGGGCGAAGGTGCCCGCCGGTCATACGCTGCTCGTGCCTTCGCAAAGTGCGTCGACGGAAGCGGTCGCATCCCTGTCGCAGGCGGTGTTCACGACGGTTCCGTCCGGCCGTACGTTCTACTACACCGCGAAGCGGGGAGACCGTTTGGCAGTAATCGCCGTCAGGTATGGCGTCACGACGCCGGAATTGAAGTCGTGGAACGGCCTCGCGAAGGATGCTTTGGTGGCGGGCCAGAAGCTGCGCGTCACCAGCGACGTGGTGCCGGTGCGCAAGGCGGGAGGACAGACCAAGCGCGTGGTGGCTACCAAGGGCGCGGGCAAGCAAGTCCAGAACGGCACCAGGACCCCGCCCGCGAAGTCGGTCGCGGCCAAGCCCAAACCGGTGGCCGCCAAATCGGCGCCTGGTTCGAACACTGCGCGTTCGAACGGCAACGCAGGGGGTTGAGTCCGGCCGTCGGCAAACACCTCCCCCTACCGGAAATGAAAACGGGCGACGCAGTTGGCGTCGCCCCTCAGTTTCCACCAAAGAAAACGGGCGACGCAGTTGGCGTCGCCCGTTTTTCGTCCATCGCGAGACTTGCAACGGACTTCCTGACGAAGGAACTTACAGCTTCTTGGCGGCCTTCTTCTTGGTCGCTTTCTTCTTGGCTGCCTTTTTCTTCTTCGGGGCGGCCTTTTTCTTCTTCGTCGTCTTCTTTGCGGCCTTCCTCTTCTTCGGGGCGGCCTTTTTCTTCTTCGTCGCCTTCTTTGCGGCCTTCCGCTTCTTCGGGGCGGCCTTTTTCTTCTTCGTCGCCTTCTTTGCGGCCTTCCGCTTCTTCGGGGCGGCCTTTTTCTTCTTCGTCGCCTTCTTGGCGGCTTTCTTCTTCGGCGCGGCCTTCTTCTTAGCCTTGCGTTTAGCGGCCTTGCGTTTGGGCGCCGACGCGGCCGGGGCCGCAGGCGTCATCATGGACATCATGTCTGCCATCATTTAGGTTTCTCCTGTCTGAGTTACCGTAACTGTTATGTTGCTTTTCATCCAAGCAGGAGGCGTCGGATCGTCCTCAGTTGCGTACCTCTTTCGTTGCTTGTGCGCCCTTATTTTTTCCTGGAGCACTTGACAAACCTGTTCCGCCTGCTGCCTGCATTGTAGCCACGTTTGCCCGATTTGCAAGATTTCGCACCCGATTCCGGTGCTTGGAGACGCGAGTGTTGCGATTTCGCACACATCGGAAATGCAGCTTTTTCGCGCAATTCCGGGCATGCGGAATTAGTCGGCGCGCTCATGTCGAATTCGCGCGATGCGCCAACTTCAATGCGTCAGGGCAGCCTCGATTCGGTCGCGAAGAGTTCGTCCGCATGCTCGCGGCGGCGAACCAGATGCATGTTGCTGTCGTCGACAATCACCTCGCACGCGCGGGGACGCGCGTTGTAATTCGAGCTCATCGCCATGCCGTACGCACCTGCCGCGCCGACGGCCAGCAGGTCTCCTTCCGCGAGTGCCAGCGACCGGTCATGCGCCAGAAAGTCGCCGCTTTCGCACACCGGGCCGACGATGTCCCAGCGGTGTTCCGGGCCGTCGCGAGGCCGCACCGGCGTCACCGGATGCCATGCGTCGTAAAGCGCGGGACGCAGCAAATCGTTCATGGCCGCGTCGACGATCGCGAAGCTTTTCGGGACGCCCGGCTTCAGGTATTCGACGCGCGTCAGCAGCACGCCGGCGTCACCGACCAAATGGCGGCCGGGTTCGAAGATGAGCTTCTCGCGGCGGCCTTTGAAGAGTCCGATGACCATTGCCGCGTAGTCCACCAGCGGCACCGGGGTCTCATCACGGTAGCGAATTCCCAGTCCACCACCCAGGTCGATATGAGTGAGCGGGACTCCGTCGGCGGTCAGGCGGTCGACCAACTCCAGCACTTTCTGCGCGGCCTCGCGGTACGGCGCGAGCTCGGTGATCTGCGACCCGATGTGGATGTCGAGGCCGTGGACCGCGATGTTCGGCAGCGCCGCCGCGCGGCGGTAAAGTTGCGGCGCATCGGCGAACGCGATGCCGAATTTGCTCTCCTTCAGGCCCGTCGAGATGTAGGGATGCGTCAGGGGATCGACGTCCGGATTCACGCGCAAGCTGACCGGCGCCACGCGGCCGGCGCGGCCGGCAACGGCATCGAGTCGAGTGAGTTCCGACGCCGACTCGACATTGAAGCAGAGGATACCGACGCTAAGCGCCGCAGCCATTTCCGCTTCGGTCTTGCCGACCCCGGAAAACACGACCTTTTCGGGATCGCCACCGGCCGCAAGAACGCGTGCCAATTCGCCGCCGGATACGATATCGAAGCCACTGCCCAAGCGTGCATACAGGTCGAGTACCGCGAGATTCGGATTCGCCTTCATCGCATAGCAGATGAGGTGCGGGATGCCCGCGAACGCGGCGTCGAATTCCCGCCAGGCAGACTCGAGCGCGGCGCGCGAGTACACGTAGCACGGGGTGCCGAACCTCGCCGCGATTGCCGACAGCGGCACGCGCTCGGCGCACAGTTCGCCGTCGCGGTAGACAAAGGCGGTCACGGCTTGCGAGCGGCGGGCGCGGGATTGGGCGTGGCGGGATCGGTGCCGGTCGCCGGTGCGGGAGCCGGAGTGGCCGTCGGCGTCGCCGCCGGTGGCGGCAGCACGAGCGGACCCTTGATGCCGCAACCTGCGGCCGCAAGCAGGGCGATCAAAGCGGTGAAGACTCGGAATTGACGTAACATCAACGTGGATGCTATCACGCGCAACCATGACCACCGACAGCACGTTCATCGCCTCCGCCGACGCCACGCTCGCGGCAATCGGATCGGCGCTCGATGCCGCGCTGGCGAGTTACAGCAATGAGGACGGTAGTGAGGCCGACAACGGCACCGACTGGAGCCTCAATGACGGCATTCTCGAGATCGAATGCGCGGATGGCAGCAAGCTCAT
>JAYTIR010000080.1:0-7704 GCA_043731765.1 Burkholderiales bacterium | reverse complement strand
ATCGACTTTTCCGTATTGGCCGAACAGCCGGGGGACGATCCCGCGCCCGTCTTCTCGTTCATGGGCGCGACGGCGATGCATCCAAGGCAGGTCCCGTGCTGGATCTCGCATACCAACGCGCGTACCCACGACATCATCCGGGCCGGGCTCGACCGCTCGCCCATGTATTCGGGGGTGATCAAGAGCGTCGGGCCGCGGTATTGTCCGTCGATTGAAGACAAGGTGGTGCGGTTCGCGCAGCGCGACAGTCACCAGATCTTCCTCGAGCCGGAAGGTCTCCATACCCACGAGATCTACCCAAACGGGATTTCGACGTCCCTGCCCTTCGACGTGCAGCTGGAACTCGTCCGCTCGATGCCAGGTTGCGGGCACGCGCATATCCTGCGGCCGGGCTATGCCATCGAGTACGACTACTTCGACCCGCGCGCGCTGAAGTCCACCCTCGAAACCAAGGCGATCCAGGGCCTGTTCTTCGCCGGTCAAATTAACGGAACAACAGGTTACGAAGAAGCCGCCGCGCAAGGATTGCTCGCCGGCATCAACGCGGCGCTCCATGTGCGCGGGGAGGCCGGCTGGTGCCCGCGTCGCGACGAAGCCTATCTTGGCGTGCTGGTCGACGACCTGATAACGCGCGGTGTGTCCGAGCCCTATCGAATGTTCACGTCGCGCGCGGAATACCGGCTGCAATTGCGCGAGGACAACGCCGACCTGCGCTTGACCGAACATGGGCGCCGGCTGGGCCTGGTTGATGACGCGCGCTGGGACGCGTTCTCGCGCAAGCGCGATGCCGTTGCCGCCGAAGTCGAACGCCTCAGGACGACCTTCGTCAATCCCAATGTTGTCGCGCGGCACGACGCCGAACGCGTTCTGGGGCAACCCATTGACAGAGAGTATGCGCTTACTGACTTATTGCGCCGGCCCAAAGTGACCTACGCCTCACTACTTACTTTGCCGGGGGCCGGCGTAGCCGTTGCGGATCCGCAGGTTGCCCTGCAAGTCGAAATCGCGACCAAGTACGCGGGCTACATCGACCGCCAGCACGACGAAATTGCGCGCCATCTCTCCATGGAATCGGCGAAGCTCCCGGCCGATCTGGATTACCGAAGCGTGCGCGGATTGTCGGCCGAAGCGCAGCAAAAGCTCAATCTGCACAAGCCGGAAACCATCGGCCAGGCCGCGCGCATTTCCGGGATCACGCCTGCCGCGATTTCGCTGTTGCTCGTGCATCTGAAGAGCGCCGCGGCAACCGCGGGTCGCGGCACGGAAGCGTTGTCCGCATGACTTCAGTTGCGGAGGCAGCGACGCACGACGTCGATCTCGCTGCGGGCATTGCAACACTTGGCGTCCTCTTGGGCGCGGCGCAGCGCGCGCAGCTCACGGCCTATCTCGAGTTACTGGCCAAGTGGAACAAGACCTACAACCTGACGGCGATTCGCGAGCCGCAGCGCATGGTCACGCATCACCTGCTCGATGCGTTGGCCGTGGTGCCACATCTTCCAGGGACTGCGGGTTTGCGCATCCTCGATGTGGGGTCCGGTGGCGGCGTTCCCGGCATTCCGCTTGCGATTGCGCGCCCCGACGCGCATGTCGTGATGGTCGACTCCAATCACAAGAAGGCCGCCTTTCTCGTACAGGCGGCAATCGAGCTCGGGCTTTCCAATGTCGAGTCGCATGCGGCTCGCGTCGAGGATTACGCGCCAGACGCGCCATTCGATATCGTGATTTCGCGCGCGTTTTCGGACCTCGCCGCATTCGCCACGGTGGCCGCGCGACATCTTGCTCCGCGCGGAACGATGTTCGCGATGAAGGGCGTGCATCCGGACGAGGAGCTGGCACACTTGCCGCAAGAGTTCATCGTGCTGGCAACGCCGGCGCTGGCGGTTCCCGGCCTCGACGCGGCGCGCCACCTGATCGTCATGCAACTTAAGCAAGCGGACGAAAGTCGGCAACGATGACGCGCATCATCGCGGTGGCCAACCAGAAGGGCGGCGTGGGCAAGACGACCACCGCCGTCAACCTCGCCGCGAGCCTGGTCGCCATGAAGCGGCGCGTGTTGCTGGTGGACCTCGATCCGCAGGGCAACGCCACCACGGGTTCGGGCGTCGACAAGCGCAGCTTTGACGCGACCGTGTACCAGGTGTTGCTGGGCGAGCGCCGTATCGCAGACGTACGCGTTGCCTCCCCGTCGGGCGGCTTCGATCTCGTGCCCGCGAATCGCGAACTCGCCGGTGCGGAAATCGAACTCGTCGACCTGCCCGAACGCGAAACGCGGCTCAAGGATGCGCTATCGGAAGCGTTGTCGCAGATGAAGACCGCGATCAGCGAAGTCGCGACCGACTACGACTTCATCCTGCTCGACTGTCCGCCATCGCTTTCACTTCTTACGCTGAACGGCTTGTGCGCGGCGGACTCCGTGCTGATACCGATGCAGTGCGAGTACTACGCGCTCGAAGGCCTGTCGGACCTGATCCAGACATTAAAAAAAGTGCGCGCGCACCTGAATCCCGGACTGGAAATCGAAGGACTGGTGCGCACGATGTACGACCCGCGCAACACGCTCGCGTTGAACGTTGCCGCCGAGCTCGAGAAGCATTTCGGCGAAAAACTTTTTCGCACCATCATTCCGCGCAACGTGCGGCTGGCCGAGGCGCCATCGCACGGCATCCCCGCGTTGAAACTGGAACCGCAATCGAAGGGCGCGATTGCTTATCTCGCGCTGGCCGGTGAAATGCTGCGCCGGATCGAGGCGCGTGACGCGGCCGGCGCCGCGGCAACGGCTGCCGCTTAAGGACCAAGAATGATTCGACCGAAGGGATTGGGTCGCGGACTCGATGCGTTGCTCTCCGGTGGCAACGAGGACGCGCCGCGCGAAGCGCTGCAGACGCTCGCCATCGACCGCATCAAGCCGGGCAAGTATCAACCGCGGACGCGCATGGACGAAACGGCGCTGAACGAACTCGCCGATTCCATTCGCGAGCAGGGGCTGATGCAGCCGATACTCGTGCGACCGGTGGACGGTGGCCGCTTCGAAATCATCGCCGGCGAGCGACGCTGGCGCGCGGCGCAACGCGCCGGGCTCACCGAGGTCCCCGCACTGGTCAAAAACGTGCCGGACCAGTCGGTGCTGGCGCTCTCGTTGATCGAGAACATCCAGCGCGAAGACCTGAATCCGCTGGAGGAAGCGATGGGACTCACGCGGCTGATCGAGGAATTCGGCCTCACGCACGAAGCGGCAGCCAAGGCCGTCGGCCGTTCGCGCAGCACGGTCACCAATCTGTTGCGGCTTACGTCTCTGGCGAAACCCGCTCAGGAATATTTGCTCAACGGCGCAATGGAAATGGGCCACGCGCGCGCGATGCTCGCGCTGCCGACCGCGCAACAGGCCGCCACCGCGGCGCGCGTGGTGAACGGCAATCTCTCCGTCCGCGAAACGGAACGGTTGGTGTTCACGCTGCTCAATCCGGCGAAGCAGCAGGCACGTCGTTCGGCGCGCAAAGGACATGATGCCGATACGGCGCGGCTAGAAACGGAGCTTGCGGAAAAACTTGGCGCGAAAGTGAAAATCGAAGTCGGCAAGAAGGGCGCCGGGAAGCTCGTTATCGCCTATTCGAGTCTCGAGCAATTAGAGGGCATTCTTGCCAAGCTTCATTGATCCAATCGACGCACCGCTGGTGGGGTAAGTCTTCCGCGCACTTTCCTCGGTAAGATTTCGCGAAATCACCACGACGTTTCCGCATTCACTTCGGGGAAGGTGGCATACTACGCATTGTAGGCGACAGCATGGAGTAGCGATGTCAGACATTACGGGCGCCCCTTCATCATCGACGATTATGCGCTGGACGACGCTGGTAGTCGTTGCGGCGAACCTGGCGTTCATCGCCGTCTACAGCAGTCTCGGCGAATCACCGCCGATCGCAGCGGTGGTGGCCGAATATGGAAATACGTTCGTGCCGGCCGGGTTCGCCAAGGCGATTTGTGTGGCAATCCTGGTCGCGTTCCTGTTTTTCTATTTTGCCGCCCTTTGGCCACGCAGACACCGCAAGCGTATCTACGACAGGCTGGTCATTCCGCTTGCGCTGACCGGCGTGCTGGCGTCGAGTTGGATCGTTGCATTTCGGCACGAGGCAATCGGTGTGTCCACCGCATTGATTGCCGTCGGCGTCGCTTTGGGTTTCGTCATGTTCGTGCGTGTGGCGTCGGTTTCGCCGGGCAAGTATTCGTGTTGGCTGCGCGTTCCCTTCAGCCTCCATTTCGGCGCGATGACCATTGCGTTGCTCGTCGCCGTGACGCAGTGGCTGATTGCCGCTGACCTGCTCGCGGGGACCGCCGTGTTGCCGGACGACGTGGCAACCATATTTTTCGCGATCGCCGCAGCGACGGGCGCCTTTGTCGCGCTCCGCTACAGCGACTTCGTCTATCCCGCAGTCATCGCCTCGAGCATGGGCGCGATGTTTATCGCGCAGCGCGCATACGATACGGACGTCGCCGCCGACGCGCTCATTGTTTTTGTCGGAATGCTCGTCGTAGTCGTCCTTGCCGCCATAGCGCTGGCACGGCAGCCAGTGCGCGATCCGAAGGGCAGGGCATCACGCAAGCGCGCAAGGGTTGCTCGCAGGGCGCAGGACGAGAGGTGGTACCTTGAAGCGAACTCGTCGATCATGCGCTTCTGACGCGATCATCGGATGTGGCAGACGCGCCGTTGTTCCATGGAAAAAACGGCGGCCCGCGAGCCGCCGTTTTTCGTAACAGACGAACCGTGCGTCAGCCGAGCTGCGCCAGCATCGTCTCGCCGCCGGACACTTCGTACTTGCCCGGCGCTTCGACGTTGAGCGTTTTCACCACGCCATTGTCGATCAACATCGAAAACCGCTGGCAGCGCACGCCCATGCCCTTCGCGGTCAGGTCGAACACCAGCCCGAGCGCCTTCGTGTAATCGGCGCTGCCGTCACCCATCATGCGGACCTTGCCGCCGGCCTTCTGGTCGCGCGCCCACGCACCCATCACGAACGGGTCGTTGACGGAAACACAGAGGATGTCGTCCACGCCTTTCGCCTTCAGCTTGTCGTAATTCGCGAGATACGAGGGCACGTGCTTGGCGGAACAGGTTGGTGTGAACGCGCCCGGCAGGCCGAAGATGACGACCTTCTTGCCGCGGGTCAGGTCCTCGACCTTGAACGTGTTGGGGCCGACGGTGCAGCCATTGCCTTCGACTTCGATGAACTCGGACAGCGTGCCCTCGGGCAGCGTGTCACCGACTTTGATCGTCATGGATTCTCCTTCTTGGGGGTAGCAGGGAAAGGGAAAGCGGAACTGTGGAGGATTGCAGGCAATGAAAATAATTTCAACCCCACGCCTTGCCGGGACAATCGCGAAGCGGTAACTTCGGAGGTCTTTGAATCCGCCCGCGAGGAGAGCACCATGGCGCGCATTGCAGCGAAAACCCCCGGTGGTAAACCCGTTGATGCCTACAGGCGAGCGCGCCTGTTGATCGCGACGCGCAAGGGCCTCTGGACACTTGTGACGGATGCCACCCGCCGCACGTGGAAGCTCGCGGGCCCGCAGTTCCTGGGGCACATCGTCCATCACGCGATGCTCGATCCGCGCGACGGAAAGACGCTGCTTGCGGCCGCGCGTACGGGCCACCTTGGCCCGACGGTGTTCCGTTCGACCGACAACGGCAAGACGTGGAAAGAGGCGGCCACGCCACCGGCATTCGATACCGGAAGCGGACGCGTGGTCGACCACACGTTTTGGCTGACGCCGGGCCACGCGTCGCAACCCGGCGTCTGGTTTGCGGGGTCGTCACCGCAGGGTTTGTTCCGCTCCGACGACGGTGGCGTCAACTGGAAGGGTGTCGCGGGATTCAATGCGCATCCGCAGCGCAAGGCATGGTGTGGCGGCGATCAGGACGGCACGCCCGACGGCCCGAAGCTGCACTCGATCCTCATCGACCCACGCGACGCCGCACACATGTACATCGGCATGTCGAGCGGCGGCGTGTTCGAATCCACGGATGGCGGCGCGGACTGGCGCCCGTTGAATCAGGGCGTGCGCGCCGATTTCCAGCCCAACCCTGATATCGAGTTTGGCCACGATCCACATTGCGTGCGGTTCGCCGCCGGCAATCCCGATCGGTTGTATCAGCAGAATCATTGCGGCCTGTTTCGACTCGACCGGCCGCAAACGCGCTGGCAGGACATCGGGGGCGGCATGCCCAAGTCCATCGGCTACGTGGGGTTTCCAATGGTGCCCCATCCGCACGACGCCAACACTGCCTGGATATTTCCCATGGACGGGACTGCAGTCTGGCCGCGCATTTCGCCTGGCGGCAAACCCGCCGCGTATCGGACGCGCGACGGCGGCAAGACCTGGAAGCGCCAGGCCGAAGGGATGCCGAAGGCGCAGGCCTGGTGGACCGTGAAGCGGCAGGCGATGACGGTAGACCGTTTTCCCGCGGCGGGCGTCTATTTCGGCACGACCTCCGGCGAAGTGTGGGGAAGCCGGGACGAGGGCCGGACCTGGAAATGCCTGGCGGCGCACCTTCCGCATATTTATGCGGTCGAGGCGGTGTAGTTTTACGCACGGTGCGGAGAACGCCTTTTGAAATTTCGCGTCGAGATACCCTCGCCATTGCGTTCGTATTGCGATGGCGCAGCCGCGGTCACGGTTGCGTGCGCGGCCAAAGCCCCGACGCTGGGTGACCTGCTGGCGGGACTTGAGTCGGCCCATCCGGGCATGCGCTTCCGGATGCAGGACGAACAGGGAAAGTTGCGCCCGCACATTCAGGTGTTCGTGAATGCCGCGGTACAGCGGGACCCGAACGCATTCCTTCCGCCCAAGGCCGACGTCATGATCGTTGCTGCCCTTTCTGGAGGTTGACGCCGGCCTGTCGTCGAACGGCCGTGCGCCATTGCGCCGCAACATCTCGTTGCGAGCATGGGGGCAAAGCGGTTAAAATCGACGGGTTTGCTTCAGGGGCCGAGCGCGGCAATGGAAGCGCCACTTTCGACCAAACCGATCCGCCGCGTCCTCAAATGGCAAGCGGGCACGACGGTCGCGATGGCCGTGATTGCCGGGCTTTGGCTGGGGTGGCATGGGGCACTGTCGGCCGTGCTGGGAGGCGTGGTCAACATCGCCGCATTGGTCGTTTCTGCGGTGGTGATGGGGATTTCGAATCCCGCGTCCGCGGGAGGCACCGTGGCCGCGTTGTTCCGGGCCGAGGCGAGCAAGATCCTCGTGATCATCCTCCAGCTCTGTCTGGTGCTGCTGACCTACAGGGATGTCGTGCCGGCGGTATTTTTTGGAAGCTTCGTGATTACCGTGTTGCTGTTCCCTCTTGCGTTATTGGACCGCGACTGACCTCAGTACGACCACTCACCACGACCACACATTACGACCAATCTCCATGGCCGTCCCCAGCTACGAATCCCCCTCCGAGTACATCCAGCACCACCTGACCTTCATGGTCAAGCAGGTGGGTGACACGGGGTTCTGGAGCATCAACGCCGACACTGTCGTGACGTCGATCGTGCTTGGGTTCCTTGGGCTCGGCTTCATGTGGTCGGTGACACGCAAGGCGAGCGCCGGCGTGCCGTCGAAAACGCAGGCATTCGTCGAGCTCTGCGTGGGCTTCGTCAACGACCAGGTCAAGGGCATTTACCACGGCGAAAGCCTTTGGGTCGCGCCGATCGCATTGACCGTGTT
>JAYTIR010000079.1:0-1819 GCA_043731765.1 Burkholderiales bacterium | reverse complement strand
GTCAACAATGCGGCCACGCCGGCCACTGCCATCCACATCAGCACCTGGTCGCCGGCGATCACGCCCAGCGTGGCGGCAAGCCCGCCCCTTATTCCGCCTTTCCCGGTCGAGGTGATCAAGGCCAGGTTGCCGGGACCCGGAATCAGCAGGAAGACGATGATGGCGACGACAAACGCGCCGTAGTCGGTTACGCCGAGCATGGATGAAACCCCGATGTACTGATTTGGACAGACATTTTACGGTACGATTTCCCCTGTGCACCAGCGGGCCCCGCCACATGAACGATCCTGCCATCGACTTCGACGCGATCTCCCGCGACAGCCTGCCGGGCATGTTGCGGCGCGCGCCGAAAGCCGAACTGCATATCCACATCGAAGGATCGCTGGAGCCTGAATTGATTTTCAGGCTCGCCCAGCGCAACGGCGTAGCGCTCGCCTATCCCGGCGTCGAGGCCTTGCGCGCCGCGTACGCGTTCACCGACCTGCAGAGCTTCCTCGACATCTACTACGCCGGCGCGAGCGTCCTGCTGCACGAGGCGGATTTCTTCGACATGGCGTGGGACTATTTCGAGCGCGCAGCCGCCGATAACGTCGTGCACGCCGAATTGTTTTTCGATCCGCAGACGCACACCGCGCGCGGCGTCGATATCGGTGTCGTCATCGACGGCCTGCACCGTGCGTGCGAAAAGGCGCGGGCTGAACTCGGAATCGATGCCAGCCTGATCCTGTGCTTCCTGCGCCACCTGAGCGAGGAAGAAGCACTGGCCACGCTGGAGGCAGCGCTGCCGTACCGCGAACACCTGGTCGGCGTCGGCCTCGACAGCGGCGAACGCGGCAACCCTCCGGAGAAATTCGCGCGCGTCTTCGCCCGCGCCGGTGCGCTCGGCCTCAGGCTCGTCGCGCACGCCGGGGAGGAAGGGCCGCCGGCGTACATCGAAAGCGCGCTCGACGTGCTCAAGGTCGAGCGCATCGACCATGGGGTGCGTTGCGTCGAAAGCCCGGCGCTGGTGAGACGCCTCGCCGAAGAGCGAATCCCGCTTACCGTCTGTCCATTGTCGAACGTCAAGCTCTGCGTGTTCCGGACGATGGCGGAGCACAACCTGCCGGCGCTGCTGGATGCGGGACTTTGCGCGACCGTCAACAGCGACGATCCGGCGTACTTCGGCGGCTATATCAATGACAACTTTCTCGCCGCTTTTGCGGCCCTGCCCCAACTCGGCGCCCGCGAGGCGTACCGGTTGTTGCGGAACGGCTTCGGGGCGAGCTTCGCCGAGGCTGCGCTGAAGGCCGTGTGGATCGCGCGGCTCGATGCCGAGTTCGCAGCCGCATCCCTGAATGTCGGCTGACTGAGCGCACTGTCGCGCCACATGACGCGGTACCGGCGTTCATTGGCCAATTATGCGCAATCGATTGCCGAGCCGCCGTCGGCGTAAGGCAATCGGGGTCGCGCACCGCAAGATCGACGCATGCCGTGAATCGAGCGGCGGTGGCGCATTTTTCGCGCGCTGGCCTCCTCAGGGTATCTCCACGATCCCGCATTCACCCGGCGCATCGCTGTGGCAGAATGTCCGCACGCGGCGGCGCGTCGCCGCAACGCAAGGAGCTGCAATGAGCCACGCCCCGTCCGGCGACCAGCACCGGCACCCGCACGCCGCGGGTGACCCGCACGGCGACGATCATCCCCACGATCAAGATCACGATCACGATCGTGCGCACGGCAGCTCCGAACTATCGGAAATGGATTTGCGGGTGCGCGCGCTCGAGTCGCTGCTGGTGGAGAAGGGCTATGTCGACGCGAAAGCGCTCGACGTCCTCATCGA
>JAYTIR010000078.1:0-2258 GCA_043731765.1 Burkholderiales bacterium | reverse complement strand
GGCACGATGAGCCCGCCGGCGGTTTCCACGCGCAGCTCACGCTTGGTCGTGAGGCCCTGATCGCGTACGAAGACCACGAAGCAGCGCGCGCCATTTCCGCATTGTTCGACCTCGCCACCGTCGGCGTTGAAAATCCGGTAACGGAAGTCCGCGTCGCCGGTCGCCTTCTCGACCACCAGCACCTGGTCGCAGCCCACGCCGAAGCGGCGGTCGGCAAGCAGGCGCACCTGCGCGGGCGAGAGGTCGACCCGCTGGCGTATGCCATCCAGCACGACGAAGTCGTTGCCGAGACCCTGCATCTTGGTGAACTTGAGCGCGGTCATCTGCGGGCGGGCGCGGCAATCCGGAATTCGCCGCTGCGCGAAAACGGGATGGGCCATCCGCCTTCAAGCGTGGCGGTGCCCGAAACAGCATAGCGCACCCGTGTCTGCTGGCCGGTTCCCTTTTGCTCCTGCGCGCGCTGTGCGATATCCGCGGCAATGCGCAGGACGGCCGAGAGTCCGGCGCGCGCCTGCAGTGTTGCCGTCGCGTCGCCGTTCGCCGGCAGTCGCAGCGGCGATCTGAGCGTCGCGCTGCCGACCGGCACGTCTTCGATCGTCACATTGGCGTCGATGGCATTGACCGCGATCTCGCGGGCGTTGGGATTGTTGAGGTTCAGCGTCACGACGAAACTGGCTTCCGTGCCCGTGATCCGTTCCAGCCGCACGGAATCCACCGTAACGCGCGGCGCCACAAGTTGCGGCGCGTCGGCGCACGAGGCCAGCATTGCCACGCCGATCAAGAATGCGCTGCGGTCACGAAGCTTCAAGGTCAGACGTTGAAGCGGAAATGCATGACGTCGCCGTCCTTGACGACGTACTCCTTGCCTTCGAGGCGCATCTTCCCGGCGTCTTTCGCACGGTGCTCGCCCTTGCACGCGATGAAGTCGTTGTAGGCAATCACTTCCGCGCGGATGAAGCCCTTTTCGAAATCCGTGTGGATGACGCCCGCCGCCTGCGGCGCCGTCGCGCCGACCACGACCGTCCACGCACGAACTTCCTTCGGGCCCGCCGTGAAGTAGGTCTGCAGCCCGAGAAGCTTGTAACCGGCGTGGATCACGCGGTCCAGCCCCGGTTCAGCCAGTCCCAGGTCCGTGAGAAAAGCCTGCCGGTCCTCGCCATCCAGGTCGGCGATTTCGGCTTCGATCGCCGCGCACACGGCGACCACCGGCGCGCCTTCCGTCTTGGCATGCGCTTCGACCTTCGCGAGCAGCGGATTGTCGTGGAAGCCACGCTCGGCCACATTGGCCACGTACATCGTGGGCTTCATGGTCAGCAGGAAGAACGGACGCAGCACGTCGAGCTCTTCCGCGTAGAGGTCCGCCGAACGCGCGGGCCGGCCCTCGTTCAGCACGGCCAGCACTTTCGTCAGCGCTGCTATGATCCGCTGCGCTTCCTTGTCTCCCGATCGCGCGACTTTTTCATGTTTCGCGAAATGCTTCTCGGCCGCTGCCATGTCCGCGAGCGCCAATTCGGTGTTGATCGTCTCGATGTCCGACACCGGATCGATCTTGCCCGCGACGTGAACCACGTTTTCGTCGATGAAGCAGCGCACGACGTGCGCGATGGCGTCCGTTTCGCGGATGTTGGCGAGAAACTGGTTGCCCAGGCCTTCGCCCTTCGACGCGCCGGCGACCAGGCCCGCGATGTCGACGAATTCCACCACCGCCGGTACGACCCGCTCGGGCTTGGCGATTCCCGCCAGCGCATCGATGCGCGGATCGGGAACCTCGACAATGCCCACGTTGGGCTCGATCGTGCAGAAAGGATAGTTCTCGGCGGCGATGCCGGCTTTGGTCAACGCATTGAACAGCGTCGACTTGCCGACATTCGGCATCCCGACGATTCCGCACTTCAAGCTCATTTCGGATCCTTGTTCGTGGTGTGGAGTGCCATCATCGCGTCCTCCATGTCGCCTTGCGCCATCGCGGGCCATGCTTTCAACGCGCGCTGCATCGCCTCGTCAATTGCGGCGCGCTCTTCCGCGCGCGGCGGCTTCAGCACGTAATCAACCACGTCCTGCTGCGTGAATTCCGAGTCGCGGGGATGACCGATGCCGATGCGCAACCGCCAGAAGTCCGCCGACCCCAACTGCGCCTGAATATCGCGCAGTCCGTTATGTCCGGCATGCCCGCCGCCGAACTTCATCTTCGCCTTGCCCGGCAGCAGGTCCAGCTCATCGTGCACCACCAGAATTTCTTCGGGCAGGATCGTGAAAAA
>JAYTIR010000077.1:0-4332 GCA_043731765.1 Burkholderiales bacterium | reverse complement strand
TCGTCCTCCGGAAAGGCCGCTCCGAAACGCAGATGTTCGGCAAAGATTTCCTGCGCGCTCAAGTCATCGCGATTGTTGAGCGAAAGCAGCAATGCGCTCCACGCTTCCTGCGAGAGGGGATTCGCGGCGAGGATCTTTCGATACCACGCCTCCGCGTCCCTCGCGCGGCCGGTGTTGCGAAGGATGTCACCGAGCGCCATGCAGGCGATCAGGAACGACGGGTCCGCGTCGAGGCATTCGCGGAACATTCGCTCTGCCTGATCGATCTCATTGCGATTTTTCAGCAGGAGTCCCAGGTTGTATGCGGCTGGGGCGCAGCCCGGCTTTCCCGCCAGAACCTGGCGCAATTGCTGTTCAGCCTCCATTGGCCGCCCCAGCGACTCGAGCAAATTAGCCAAGGCGATCGCCGCGTCGGTCATGACGGGATCGAGCCGCAGGGCGTCCCGCAACTTGCGTTCCGCGGCTTCGAGGTTGCCAGTGCCCAAGTACAAATGGCCGAGGTTGTAATGGCAGGGTGCGTATTCCGGGTCGATGCGAAGGGCGGCTTGCAGCGCCGCGAATGCCTCCGGCGTCCTGCCCAGACGTTGCAGCGCATTGCCCCGATTGAGATGGGCCCGGAGATGGGTCGGCGCCGCGGCAACGGCCTCCTGATACTTTCGAAGCGCGGCGTCGATGTCGCCGGCATCCTCGAGCCGATTGCCCGCGTCGACCAGGCGCTGGCTCAATGCGGTCCCGGTGGCGTCGACAGGATCAGCAGGCGTCATCGAAGGAGGACAACGGAATTACGCCCATGCCTTGGCGCGCGCAACGGCCTTTTCCCAACCGGCGCGCAGTTCGGCAATCCGATCGCGCGACATGGCCGGCTCGAATCTGCGGTCGACCTGCCAATTGGCGGCAATGTCGTCCGTGCCTTTCCAGTAGCCGACCGCGAGTCCTGCGAGGTAGGCCGCGCCGAGCGCGGTCGTCTCGCGCACTCTGGGCCGAACGACGGGCACGCCGAGTATGTCGGCCTGGAATTGCATCAGCAGGTTGTTGCCCGTTGCGCCGCCATCCACACGAAGCTCCGCGAGCTTGATTCCGGCATCCTTCTCCATCGCCGCGAGCACATCGGCGCTTTGAAATGCGATGGCCTCGAGCGCCGCTCGCGCGATGTGGCCTCCGGTGGCGCCGCGCGTCAAGCCGAAAATCGCACCCCGCGCATAGGCGTCCCAGTGCGGCGCGCCGAGGCCCGCGAATGCCGGCACCAGATACACGCCGCCGTTGTCCGGAACACTTTCCGCGAGTGCTTCGACTTCGGGGGCGGTTCGTATGATCTTCAGGCCGTCGCGCAACCATTGCACGACCGCGCCACCCATGAACACACTGCCTTCCAGCGCGTAATCGGTCACGCCGCCGCGCTGCCATGCGACGGTCGTCAACAGGTTGTTGCGCGAATTGACAGCCTGGTTCCCGGTGTTGAGCAGCAGGAAGCACCCGGTGCCGTAGGTGTTCTTGGCCAACCCCGGTGTCAGACAGGCCTGTCCGAACAACGCGGCCTGCTGATCGCCGGCGATGCCGGCAATGGGAATGTCCACGCCGTCGATCGCCGCATGTCCGCAAACGCCACTCGAAGGGACGACCTGTGGCAGCAGCGAACGCGGCACGTCGAGGAGTGCGAGCAGCTCTTCGTCCCAGGCGCCTGCGTGAATGTCGAAAAGGAGCGTGCGGCTCGCGTTCGATGGGTCGGTGCAATGCACGCGACCGCCAGTGAGTTGCCAGATGATCCATGTGTCGATGGTGCCGAATGCGAGTTCGCCGCGCTCCGCACGCGCTCGCGCCCCCGCGACATTGTCCAGCAGCCACTTGAGTTTGGTGCCGGAAAAATAGGCGTCGAGCACGAGTCCGGTCTTGCGCGCGAACAGCGGCGCATGGCCCGCCTCGCGGAGTTCGTCGCATAGCGGCGCCGTGCGCCGATCCTGCCAGACGATCGCGTTGGCGATCGGTCTCCCGGTGGCACGCTCCCAGACCACCGTGGTTTCGCGCTGGTTCGTGATGCCGATGGCCGCGATGTCCCGCGCGTTCGTTCCTGCCTTGGCCAATGCTTCGGCCAGAACACCGGATTGGCTTGCCCAGATTTCGGAGGCGTCGTGCTCCACCCAGCCCGGTTGTGGAAAGACCTGGCGGAATTCCCGTTGCGCCGCTCCACGAATGGTTCCGGTGCGATCGAACACGATTGCGCGCGAACTGGTCGTCCCCTGGTCGAGGGCGATGATGAACGACATGGAATCTCTCCGGTTGCCCCGAAACGTCGCCGCAGCGTAAAATTGCCTGAATCCGTCTATTTTAGCTGTTCACAACCGGGCTGCCCGCCAATACTGGCGCCCCTCGCCTCCGATTCCGCCCGCCCATGCCGTTATCTACGCCCACCGTGACGCGCGAGCGGCTGCACCGCCGCACCGTGACCTATGACGGATTCCGTCGCGGCGATGGTCTGTTCGACATCGAGGCGCACATCGTCGATGCCAAGGACCACGATTACGAACTGCTGACCGGCGTGCGGCCCGCGCGCGAGGCGATACACGACATGTGGGTTCGCGTCACCGTCGACCGCAATTTCGTGATCCGCGCCATCGAAGCCGTCACCGATGGCATGCCCTATCCGGGCGCATGCAACCAGATCGGACCCGCGTACCAGAAACTGGTCGGCGCCAATCTGGTGAAAGGTTTTCGCAAGCGGTTGCACGACGTGCTGGGCGGCGTGCAGGGTTGCACGCATCTGACCGAGATGCTCTCCTATCTTCCTACCGCCGCCGTGCAGACGTTTGCCGGACTCGTGCGCGAGGATGACGGTGAAGGCAAGCCGTTCCAGCTCGACCGCTGTCATGCACTGCTGACCACCACCGACACCGTCCGCGAGTATTACCCGAAGTGGTACCGCGAGACCGGGGCGGACTCGCCCAATCAGTGATTTGTCGGGCGCATTGCTGATGACTATCCAATTGGGCGTCAAATGCTTTCGCAATGCACAACAAGTTAAGCCGAGGCGCGCGTAATGTCGTTTTTTGCGTCATTGTCGAAAAAGGGAGTCCACCTGCCGAAACTCTCCAAGGCGGCATTGACCCCGGTGAAGGGGTACTTTTTCCCGATGTTCTGGGGAACCAGAAACGCGCAACTCGTCACCGATCACATCAACGCTGCGTCGGAGCTTGTCGAGCCGGGCGTCCACTTCGCCGACAATTTTTTCACCTGGGGCAGAAACAACTCGATGCTGGACGACGAGGTGTTTGTCAAGGCCTGGGAGTCCAATGCAGAGAACGATTCCGACAAGGCAATCGTCTGGCGACGCTATGTATTGTCATGCGCCGCCTACCACTGCGTGCAGCTCAAGGGCGATTTTGTGGAGTGCGGCGCCTATGCCGGAGTTGGCGTAAAGACCGTTGTCGATTATCTTGGTGCAGAAAACTTTCCCAAGGACTTCTGGATTTACGACCTGTTCGAGCACGACGAATCGATGTTGCATCACTCCATGCCCAAGCACGGGTCCGGCCTCGAGGCGAAGGTGAGAGAGAAATTCAGCGCGTATCCGCAGGTGAAGGTCTTCAAGGGCAACATTCCCGAGGTGTTCGACGGTCAATCCCCCAAGGACATCGCCTACCTTCACATAGACCTCAACCAGGCACCCGCGGAGATTGCCGCGCTGGAGGTGTTGTTCGACCGGATCGTTCCGGGTGGCATCCTCATCCTCGATGATTACGAATGGGCGGGGCCCTATCGCAACCAGAAACTTGCCGAAGATCCATGGTTCGAAGCGCGGCAATACCGGGTCATCCCGCTTCCGACCGGTCAAGGCATTGTTATCAAACGGTGAAACGCGGCAATTTCAAACGGGAGCGAAAGTGAAGATTCATGAGTATCAGGGCAAGGAGATTTTTCGGAAATTCGGCATGCCGGTTCCGCGCGGCATTCCGGCGTTCTCGGTCGACGAGGCGGTGAAGGCCGCGCAGGCGCTGGGCGGCAAGGTGTGGGTGGTCAAGGCGCAGATTCATGCCGGTGGCCGCGGCAAGGGCGGTGGCGTGAAGGTTGCCAAATCGCTGGACGAAGTGAAGCAGCGCGCGACGGAGATTCTCGGCATGCAGCTCGTCACCCACCAGACCGGCGCGGGCGGGCAGAAGGTGCGCCGCCTGCTCGTCGAAGAGGGCGCGGACATCCGCCGTGAACTCTATGTCGGCATGGTCGTCGATCGCGGGACGCAACGGGTGGCACTGATGGCCAGCTCCGAAGGCGGCGTGGATATCGAGGCCGTCGCCGCGAACACACCGGAAAAAATCCACACGATCTTCATCGATCCGGGCA
>JAYTIR010000076.1:0-2439 GCA_043731765.1 Burkholderiales bacterium | reverse complement strand
GTGGTCCGACGGTGAATCTCGGGGTTGGCGGGGTGGCCGAATTGCCAGGGCATGACGGCCTTTTCGGTTTTCGCGATGATCTCCCTGGCCTTTTCGATCGCGCCGCCGATGCCTTTCTCGCGCGGCGTAAGCACCAGTTCGGCGCCCAAGAACCTGATCAGCTTGCGCCGCTCAATGGAGAAGCTGTCCGGCATGGTGAGGATGCAGCGGTAGCCTTTGGCCGCACAGGTGAAGGCCAACCCGATACCGGTGTTCCCTGAGGTCGGTTCGACGATGACGCTTCCTGGACCGATCGTCCCGTCGGCCTCCATGGCCTCGATCATGGCGACGGCGATCCGGTCTTTGACGCTGGCGATCGGATTGAAGAATTCCAGCTTGACGAGAACCTCGGCCTTGCATCCAGCGTCGTGGGCAAACCTCCCAATGCGGACCAGCGGCGTGTTGCCGATCGTCTCGAGAATGCTTCCATAGACTCTGCCTCGACCCGGCTTGTCCAAGACCAGCTGCGTCGTGTGTGGATAGTTCATCCGATCTCTCCTTGTTGGATGGGGTTGATCGCGCTGATGACCCAAGAGGAACTGTCCATGACGATTCCCTCGGCCGTGAATTCCTGTCGGCTGATCGCCTCAGCCAGCGCCGCCTCGATCTGCTCGCGCGTTCGCTCGGCTTCGACGCCGGCTTCCCTGAACACTTCTCCGGCCGGACCAATTGCCAGCTGGAAGGCGATGGCGTCATGTACGTCTCGACCAACGAGAACGGGGGCGTCGACCCTGCGGAATTCGATCTGGTTATAGCCAGCGGCTGTCATCATCGCTCTGACAACGAGCTCGTCCGACATCGAAAACGGGCCTGGGCCGCAAGTCCGGGCATTCTCTCCGGGCGCTGGCAGAAAACGAAGAACGACGTCCTTGGCCATCGCGAGCCACGGATTATCGACAGGAGAGCGCCAGACAATATGAGCCATGCGCCCGCCCGGTCGCAGCGCCTTGCGCATGTTGCGCAGGCCGGCCACCGGATTGGCGAAGAACATCGTGCCGAAACGAGCGAAAACAAAATCGTATTGGTTGGTAGGAAGGGAAACCTCGGCGTCGCCCTGTACGAACATCACGTTGGTCAATCGTCTGGCCCGTACCTCGGCACGTCCGTAGTCAAGAAATGCCTCGCAGCAATCGATGCCGAGCACGCTTCCCTGCGGACCCACAAGGTCGGCGAGCTTGATTGCGGTGTCACCGAAGCCGCAGCCCACATCGAGCACGCGGTCCCCGCTGCGGACGGGCAAGGAAGAAAAGACAGCGTCGCTATGGTGGCCAAGGCCATCGACCAGAATATGCTTGAAGCGGATGAACTTCGGCGCAAGCACCTCGTTCCAGAATTGGACGTAGGGCGTGTCCTCGTTCGTTTGCGACGCAGTAGGTGCGATGTCGTTCATGTCCATGTCGGCTCCGTTTGCTCTCGGATTGAGAACAACTGATAGATTCCCCCTTTGCGCTTGTGCGCGCTTGTTTGATTCCTGAAGAAAGCCTGGAGTTATCCTGAGGAGATGTGGAAAACCCGCGCGTCCGTCGACCGGAACGCGGCGAGTGGCTGGCTCGGGACGCCCGAACAAATGAAATTTGAACTGCCGCGCGGTCTGATGCAACATACCCGATAGCATCGCGTTGGTGGCGGGGAGGCCGTGACTCAATCCCAGCGCGCGGCCGATCCAGGCCGGACGGCTTCAGGAGACAGACATGAACGGTTTCAAGCATGACCCCGCCCGCAGCGTAAAGCTGCACCAATCATTTAGACTAACCCTGCTGCTCGCAGCAGCATTCGCCATTGCGACTGTCGCATCACCGGTCTCGGCGCTGCGCATCGGCTCGGGGCACTCCCATAGTTTCCTGATCAAGGAAGATCGCTCGCTCTGGGCGTGGGGCGACAACTTCACCGGCCAGCTCGGCGACGGAACCCAGGTTGAGCGTTCGTCGCCCGTCAAACTATCGGGACTCGCGTCGATCGTCGATGTCGGCGGCGGCGCGGCGCACTCGGTTGCGGTGCGCGCCGATGGCAGCGTGCTCGCGTGGGGCGTCAACGACAAGGGACAGATCGGCGACGGCACGACGCGGACGCGCGCGTTGCCGACACCGGTGACGGGCCTGTCCGGTGCGACCGGCGTCGCCGTGGGCGCCAATCACGCGATTGTCGTCAAGTCGGACGGCACCGCCTGGGCGTGGGGTCGCAACGACAGTGGCCAACTCGGCGACGGCACGACGACGCAGCGCAATGCGCCGGTACGGGTCGGCACGTTGTCGTCCGTCGTTGCCGTCGGCGCGGGCTACGATCATTCCTTCGCCGTGCGGAGCGACGGCTCGCTGTGGGGCTGGGGCCGGAACAATAACGGCCAGGTCGGCGATGGCAGCTTTACCGCGCGCGCCGCGCCGGTGCAGGTGAGCGGCATCG
>JAYTIR010000075.1:0-20734 GCA_043731765.1 Burkholderiales bacterium | reverse complement strand
GGGGCAGCTAACAGCCTGCTTCGCCGGGAGGCGGCGCTGGACTTGTCCCATTTCTTGCGGACTACTGCATCAAAGGCCCCAATTTTGCCGATCTACATTGAATTCAGGTCGGTCTTATGATATCCAATACGGCACACAGATAACTTGGAAGAACCGGTGAAAAATATTCTATCGAAATGGTTGGCCGGCGCAGCCGCATGTGGGCTAGCGGTTGGCGCCGTGGCTGCGCCGTTCTCGGTCAAATATACCGACATCGTGAGCGCCGTTGCTCCTCCACCCGGAATCATTAACGGTCAGCAAGTCACCGTTGAGTTCATATTGGACAATGGCAATAGCTCGGCGGCGACTCAGACATGGTCTGCAGCTAACCTCAAGCTCGCTTGCTTCACCTTCAATAATGCACAGGACAAGTCTGTATCCATCGATTATTCTGGCAGTCCTCTATCTGCTAATGGTTCTACAGTAGTCACAACTGGCAATTTCACTACTAACGGGGCCGGACAGCTTCAGGCAGGTGTAATCGATTGGGAGGACTTCAGGGACCCAATCCCAGTTCCTCATATGACGAATCTCGCGGGAGTTACCGTGGTACGTGACTGGTTCATCGATCACTTCAACCACGTAATTGGTTTCAATACCGGGCAATTAGGATTTACCAATGTGGTAAATGACGACCAAGTGACCAACTGGACAAACCCCGTAGCGTCCAACGGCCTTTGTTCAGCGCCGCCTCCACCTCCACCAGTTGTATCGCAGGCTGTCCCGACGCTGACCGAATGGGGCTTGCTCATGCTCTCCGGCCTGCTGGCCCTTGGTGCAGCCTTCTCCCTGCGCCGTCAGCGTCAGTAAGCGTTCTGCTTCGATGCCCCGCCCTAATTGGGGCGGGGCTCATCTTTTGATAAACGAAGCTCACCACTAACCGGCGCGGCCCGCCCGTTAGCTCGTATCCTCGAACGTCCGGTTTTGGTGCGGCTCGATGAATTGATTGGCGAAACCAGCCAATGCTGACGGCCCTCAAGCGCGCGCCATCTATGGGCGGCGTTTCGGCTTCCCGGTGCTGCGCGCAGTTCAGGCCAACGCGTCGGCCCAAATGTTGCGCGCCCAAGCGAATGCGTACTCGCCCTCCAGCGGGTTCATCGCGGGCGACAGCCCTACGCTTCCCGGAACAGTCAACAGCGTCTTCTTTTCCCGATCGTACTGATGCACCGACGCAACGTGCACGACGTCGCGATCGGTGATGAACGAGTAGCACGTGTTGTTGAGCACCGGCGCGGGATTGACCGGCTGTCCTTTCAGTGCGGCGAGCACGGCGGCCGCGGCGACCTTGCCATGCTGGTTCGCCATGTGGCCGGACTTGGGCATCAGTGGAGCGACCTGGATCGCGTCGCCCAGCACGTGGATGTTTTTTACCTTGATCGATTCGAACGACAGGAAGTCGACCTCGCACCAGCGGTTGTTCGCGGTGATGACCCCGGCCTGCGCGGCGATGTTGCCGGCGCCGTGCGGCGGGATCACGTTGAGCACATCGGCCTTCACGTCGTCGGCCGTTTCGAATTTCGCGGTCAGCGTGCGCACGTCGACATCGGTGAGCACGTGGTTGGGGCGGTATTCGACGATGCCCTTGTACTCCTCGTTCCAGGCCTTGGTGAACAAGCCCTTCTTCGAGACCACGTCCTCGTTGCCGTCCAGCACCAGCACCTTGGCCCGGGGCTTGGCGCGCTTGAAATACCACGCGACCTGGCACGCGCGTTCGTAGGGCCCGGGTGGGCAGCGGTACGGCGCGCGCGGAATGGATATCGCGTACACGCCGCCCTCCGGCATCGCCAGGAGTTGCTGCCGCAGAGCGACGGTCTGCGGTCCCGCCTTCCATGCATGCAGGACCTTCGCCTGTGCCTCGGGATTGTCGAGTCCCGGCACCATCTTGTAGAGAAAATCGATTCCGGGAGAAAGGATCAGGCGGTCATAGCGAAGCTCGCCTCCACCCGCCAGGCGAACGATGCGATTTTCGGAATCGACGGACACGGCCGAATCGCGCACGACCTTGATGCCGCGCCGCGCGAGGCCGTCATAGCCCATCGTGAGGTCCGCGATCTGCTTGCTGCCGCCCAGTACAAGATTGGACAAGGGGCAGGAGACGAAATTTGCGTTGGCTTCCACCAGCGTCACGTCGACCGTGCCATCGCTCCACAGGTTGAGGTACTTTGCCGCGGTGGCGCCGCCATAACCGCCGCCGACGACGACGACCCTGCCCGCGCTTCCAGAGCGACCGATAGTGGCGCATCCGCCCGACGCCGCAACCGCAAGTCCCGCGGCACCCAATGCGCGCAGAAATTCGCGCCGCGGCACTCCGCTAGCGCGCATTTTCATTTTGGGGACCTCTGCGCTGCGAACCATCCGGCCGCGAGATCGATCTGCTCGTCCGTGTAGCCTTTCGCGAGTTGCGGCATGATGGTTCCGCTGCGTTTGCCGGCCTTGAATTCCTGCAGCTTCGCGAGGAGATCGTCCTTCGGCTGACCGGCGAGCGACACGACCGTGCCCGCGCTCACGCCGCCAGTCCCGTGGCAACCCGTGCACGATGCGGCGATATTGCGGGCCGTGTCCGCGCCGGTGCCTTGCGCTGCGAGCGGTCCGGACGCCGCTACGGCAAGCGCCACCAGCGCATGCCGCACGCGAATTCGATTGTGACCAGCGATTCGATGCGTTGTCGTCATGGCGACAGCCTAGTCCCGGGCACCGGCAGTGTCTACTGCCCGGATTGATTCGCCATGATCGAAGTTGATCCGGCCAACCTGTCGCATCCGCGCAACGCGGTCGGGGGGTCCCGGCGACGGCTATCGTTGGAAGCGAATTCCAAAGAACGGAATCCTCCGGCACCGGCTTCAATGCCCAATGCCTGGACGAAGTTCCATGTCTTCAGTGACTTGCGCTCCACTGACGCGTTTCTATCGCGTAGTCTGCTATAAGAGCAGCATGCGCCGCAGCACCAATTTGGTCAATTGTGCCAAAAATAATTCCACCAGATGGAAACTGTTTTTAAGTACATGATTAATTGTGATAAAAATTACATTGCGCCGCGCCATTTTTGCTTGTAATCCAACGGTCGCCTTGTTAACGTGAGCTTGTCATGATCCGCCGTCCGCAGCATGGCGCGGCGGCCCAGGCCACGAAATGGGAGCAGAAGATGAACTACGACCTTGAAGCGGCAAGACTCAAGAAAGACTGGGCGGAAAACCCCCGGTGGAAGGGCATCCAGCGCGGCTACTCGGCGGAAGACGTCGTGCGCCTGCGCGGTTCGGTGCATATCGAGCACACGCTCGCGCGCCGCGGTGCGGAGAAGCTCTGGAAACTGGTCAACGACGAACCGTTCGTGAACGCTCTGGGCGCGATGACGGGCAACCAGGCGATGCAGCAGGTCAAGGCGGGACTGAAGGCGATCTACCTTTCAGGTTGGCAGGTGGCCGCCGACGCCAACATCGCCGGAGAAATGTATCCCGACCAGTCGCTGTATCCGGTCAATTCCGTGCCGGCGGTTGTCAAGAAGATCAACAACACGTTCATGCGCGCCGACCAGATCCAGCACATGGAAGGCACGGGAGATCTGGATTTTTTCGCGCCGATCGTCGCAGACGCCGAAGCGGGCTTTGGCGGCGTATTGAATGCCTTTGAACTGATGAAGGCCATGATCGAAGCGGGTGCAGCAGGCGTCCACTTCGAGGACCAACTGGCGTCCGTCAAAAAGTGCGGCCACATGGGCGGCAAAGTGCTGGTTCCCTCGCGCGAAGCGGTTGATAAATTGATCGCCGCGCGTCTCGCCGCGGACGTTATGGGCGTGCCCACGCTCATCCTCGCCCGCACCGACGCCGAAGCCGCCGATCTCGTGACCTCCGACATCGACGACAACGACAAACCGTTCTTCACCGGCGAGCGCACGTTCGAAGGCTTCTACAAGACGCGCAACGGACTCGATCAGGCCGTCTCGCGTGGTCTCGCCTATGCGCCCTACGCGGACATGATCTGGTGCGAAACCGGCAAGCCCGATCTCGACTTCGCCAAGGCCTTTGCCGACGCGATCCACGCAAAATTTCCGGGCAAGATGCTTGCGTACAACTGTTCACCTTCGTTCAACTGGAAGAAGAACCTCGACGACGCAACGGTCGCGAAATTCCAGCGCGAGTTGGGCGCGATGGGCTACAAATTCCAGTTCATCACGCTGGCCGGATTCCACAGCCTCAACTACTCGATGTTCAATCTGGCGCATGGGTACGCGCACAACCAGATGACGGCCTTCGTCGAGTTGCAGGAAGCCGAGTTCGCGGCGGTGCCGAAGGGCTTCACCGCGATCAAGCACCAGCGCGAAGTGGGCACTAGCTACTTCGATGCGGTCACCCAGACGGTGCAGGGCAGCCAGGCGTCGACAACGGCGCTCAAGGGGTCGACCGAAGACGAGCAGTTCTTCGACAAGCCCAAAGCCGAATTGCACGTGGCCAACGGGTAGGGTCGGAAAAGGCGTCTCAAGTCGCCAGCGCCGCGCCATCTGCCAAGGATTGGCGCGGCGTTTGTCATTGGGGGATTTTCGCGCGGGTTTTCCACAATGAGCGAACCCCTGCGCCGGAATGCAGTCGGATATACCATGGCAGATACCGCATCCCTCGATAACCGGACGCCGGCAACCTCCGACGCCCCTCGATCGGTTCGCGCATTCTTTGCGCTGTCGCCCGACGACGAGGTCAAGGAAACGCTGGCTGCGCTGGGCCGCGACGTCGCGCGCCGGTCGCGCGGCCGGGCCGTCTCACCTGAAAACGCCCATCTGACGCTCGCGTTCATTGGTGATGTGTCGAAGGAGTCCTTGCCGGTGTTGCAGGCGGTGGGCGATCGCGTGCCCAAGACGAGCTTTGTGGTGAGCTTCGACTCGCTCGGCGCCTGGCGTGCGTCCGGAGTTGCGTGGATCGCACCGGCGGCGTTGCCGCCCGCATTGCTCAAGCTTCATTCGACGCTCGCGGATGCGCTCGCCACGGCCGGATTCGAACTCGAGATGCGGCCATTCAGGCCGCACGTCACGCTCGCGCGCCGGTGCCTGCAGCCGCTGCCGCGCGCGCGCTGCACGCCAATACTGTGGCGCGCGGATCAATTGTTTCTGGTCGGTTCGGAGTTGCGGCCGGAAGGACCCGTCTATCGCAATCTCGCGTCCTGGCCTCTGGTGGTGCGCTGAAAGTGAACTGCCGCGGCCCCGCAGGTCCGCGCGTGTTGCCTACGGGCCGCGCTCGATCGGCCGCATGGGATCGGCGCTCCATTCGCTCCACGACCCCGGATAGAGACGCGTGCCGGGCAATCCCGCGATTTCCATGGCGAGAATGTTGTGGCAGGCGCTCACGCCGGAGCCGCAACTGTGCACGACGGATTCGTGCGACCCGCCATCGAGCAGCGCGGTAAATTCGGCGCGCAGGAACGCTGGATGCTTGAACGTCCCGTCGGCGTCCAGGTTCAACGTGAATGGCCGGTTGTGCGCGCCGGGAATGTGGCCGGCAACCGGACCGAACGGCTCCACTTCGCCGCGAAATCGCTCCGGCGAACGGGCATCGACCAGGAACAGCGTGTGGCGATTCAGGCTCGCCCGGACGCCAGAGGCATTCACGGTCGGAGTGACCCGATGAATTCCGAATGACGACGGATTCGGTTCGGGCACGTCCGCGGTCAGCGCGCGGCCTTCGTTCGCCCACTTGGCCAGGCCGCCATCGAGAACCGCGGCGGCATCGTGCCCCAGCCAGCGCAGCATCCACCACAGCCTCGCGGCATACATCCCGTTACCTTGATCGTATGCCACCACCTGCTTGCGTTCATCGATGCCAAGTCGGGTAAACAGCGCGGCCACCGCTTCGGGCGTGGGCAGCGGATGCCGTCCGTTGCTGCCGGTCTTCGGCGCGGACAGATCGCGATCGATGTGGACGAACTGCGCACCCGGCACGTGCGCCTTCGCATATTCACCTTCGCCCCAGGCGTCAGGCTGCATAAGGTCGTGGCGGACATCGCAGATCACGAGGTCCCGCTGGCCGAGGATCCCGCTCAATTCGGCGGTTGAAATCAGGGTGGTGTACAAGTGTCAGACCTTTGGTCGGTAGCCACGCGCACCGCCGGGTGCAAGGGGTGCGTTACAGGTGTGCGATATGCGCTTCCATTTCGCGCCGGTAGAACTCGTGGAAGTGCTGCATGCCGTCTTCCATCGGCGACTGGTAAGGGCCGATCTCGCTTCTCCCGGACCCGTACAGCGCGAGGCGCCCGGCATCCATCCGCTCGGCGATCTCGTCGTCTTCCTTCGCGGTCTCCATGTACGCCGCCTGTTCCGCCTCGACGAATTCGCGTTCGAACAGCGCGATTTCTTCCGGGTAATAGAACTCGACGACGTTGAGCGTCTTGTCCTCGGCCTGCGGAATCAGCGTGCTGATGACGAGCACATGCGGATACCACTCCAGCATGATGTTCGGGTAGTACGTGAGCCACACCGCGCCGTGCTGCGGAATTTCGCCGCGGTAAAAATCCAGCACGGCCTTGTGCCAACGCTCATAAGTGCGCGAGCCGGGCTTGGACAGGCTGTTGTTGATCCCGACCGTCTGCACCGAATACCAGTCGCCGAATTCCCACTTCAGATCTTCGCAGGTCACGAACTGGCCCAGTCCTGGATGGAACGGTCCGACGTGGTAGTCCTCGAGATAGACCTCGATGAACGACTTCCAGTTGTAGTTGCAATGATGCATCTCGACACGGTCCAGCATGTAGCCCGAGAAATCGAAATGCTTGACGCCCAGCGCGGCAAGATCGTGCGCAACGTTGCGCGGACCGTCGAACAGCAGTCCGTTCCAGTGCTGCAACGGTGTCCGGTCGAGGTTCAGGCAAGGCTTGTCCGCGAAATGCGGCGCGCCGAGCAGCCCGCCTTTCAGGTCGTAAGTCCAGCGATGCAGCGGACACACGAGGTTGGGCGTATTGCCCCGCCCGTTGTACATGAGCGCCTGACGATGCCGGCAGATGTTCGACAGGAGTTCGACGCCATCCGCGTTGCGAACGAGCATCTGCGACTCGCCACGCGCGGCGAGCGCCTGGAAGTCGCCGACATTCGGCACCATGATTTCGTGACCCACATAGCCCGGACCGCGGGCGAGCAACAAACGCCGCTCCGCTTCCAGCACATTGGGGTCGCAATACCAGGAGACCGGGAACTGCGTGCTTGCCTGCCGCAGGCGCCCGGCGGTTGCGAGGTCCGACATACGGCCAACCCTTTCGCGAAATTCGGTTTGTGGGAGCCTGTCGGACTTGTCTTCGCGTATGCGACGGAATGCGATTTGGGCGCAGTTCAAGGCGCGAGCCCGAGAGCATATCGCGAATATGGTAAGGGCGAGTAACGCAGAAATGCGCCCAAAGCGCCCCGTCCCTTCGGGTTGCTGCCAAAAAGCGCGTCTGCTTTGTTGCTCGGCTTGCGAAGATTCGCGATATTCGACGCGCCTCGCGCCGCGCATTCATCGCTTTTTGGCTCAGCAACGCATACGTGAAGGCAAGTCTGACAGGCTCCTGGAACCCAACCCAACAACCCGAGACGCCGGCCTTTTACCCAAATTCGGGCTTTACCAAAAAAGCCGCCCCGGACCGCTTTGCCAAGTCGGCCGCGCGAAAGGTAAGTTCGCTCTGGCCGCGTCGTCAAAAGATGTTATTATATCCGGCTTTACGTAAACAGGTCAAGACCTTAGCGCATTTTTCCCGTCCGCTGAGAACACTGCCATGGCCAAGAATTCCGACTCGCCCCAGACATTCGAAGCCGCGCTCGCCGAGCTCGAGGAAATCGTGGCGACGATGGAAGGCGGCCAGCTTCCGCTCAAGGATTCTCTCGCCGCGTACAAGCGGGGCGCCGAACTCCTCACTTATTGTCAGGCGTCGCTCAAGAACGCGCAGCTTGAGGTCGAAGTCCTCGAACAAGGCGTGCGCAAGGCCTTTGAACCCGACGGGGCATTCGCAACTGATGGCGAGCCCGATGCATCCTGACCTCGCATTCCCGGTCTGGTCGGGAGAGCGGCAACGCCGGATCGAAGATGTGCTCGAACGTGCGCTGCCGCGCCGTGATGCGCTCCCGACTCGTCTGCACGAGGCGATGCGCTACGCGGTGCTGGGTGGCGGCAAGCGGATCCGTCCGTTGCTCGCCTACGCGGCCGGAGAGTTCGCCGATGCCGACCCCGTTGCTGTCGATACACCAGCCGCGGCGGTTGAACTCATCCACGCCTATTCGCTGGTGCACGACGATCTGCCGTGCATGGACAACGACACGCTGCGGCGCGGCAAGCCCACGTGCCATGTCGCGTTCGGTGAAGCCACGGCGCTGCTCGCGGGCGACGCGCTGCAGTCGTTGGCGTTCGCGTTACTTGGCGGAAATTCGATGCGCGCTTCCGGCGCCGCGTGCGCCACGCTCGCGGCGGCGGCCGGCGCACCCGGCATGGCGGGCGGCCAGGCGATCGACCTCGCAAGCGCCGCGACTGCGTTGGCGCTTCCTGAACTCCAGACGATGCACCGCATGAAAACCGGCGCGCTCATTCGCGCGGCCGTGCAACTGGGGGCTGCCTGCGGACGCCCGCTCGCGCAGGAGGAATCTGTCGCGTTGGACGTCTATGCGGGCGCGGCGGGCCTTGCGTTCCAGGTCGTGGATGACGTTCTCGATGTCGACGGCAGCAATGTCGCGCTGGGCAAGACCGCCGGCAAGGATGCAGCACAGCAGAAACCGACTTACGTTTCGCTGCTGGGTCTTGCGGAGGCCAGGCGTCACGCGGAAGTGCTGCGCGCCGAAGCCTGCGCCGCGCTGGCCCCATTTCGTGGCGCCGCCCGCCGGCTGATTGAACTGGCGGACTGGATCGTACTGCGCAACCATTGACGCCAACTTCCATGTACCCGTTGCTCGATCGCATCAACAAGCCCGCCGACCTGCGCGCGCTCGACCGCAGCGAACTGCGCGACCTCACGCGCGAGCTCCGCGCGTTTCTTCTCGCCTCGGTTGCGCAGACGGGGGGGCACCTGTCGTCGAACCTGGGCACGGTCGAACTCACGGTGGCGCTGCACTACGTCTTCGACACGCCGGACGACCGCATCGTATGGGACGTTGGCCACCAGACCTACGCGCACAAGATCCTGACCGGCCGGCGCGAGGCCATGGCCAGGCTGCGGCAAGCGGGCGGCCCGTCGGGCTTTCCGCGCCGTGTGGAGAGCGAGTACGACACCTTCGGTACCGCGCATTCGTCGACGTCGATTTCCGCGGCGCTGGGCATGGCCGTTGCATCCCGGATCAAAGGCGAAGACCGCCGTGCCATTGCCGTGATCGGCGATGGCGCGATGAGCGCCGGCCTGGCATTCGAAGCGTTGAACAACGCCGGCATCAGCGGCGCGGATTTGCTGGTGATCCTGAACGACAACGACATGTCGATCAGCGAGCCGGTCGGGGCGCTCGATCAATACCTGGCGAAGGTGTTGTCGTCCCGCCTGTACAACACTGTCCGCCGCAGCGGCAAGCAAATGCTGTCCAAATTGCCGCCGATGCACGAACTCGCCCGGCGCGCGGAAGAGCACGTCAAGGGTATGGTATTGCCGGGCACGCTGTTCGAGGAATTCGGCTTCAACTATATTGGACCTGTCGACGGCCACGACGTGGACGCGTTGGTGAAGACGCTCGCCAATGTCCGCGAGTTGAAGGGACCGCAGTTCCTGCACGTCGTCACCAAAAAAGGCTACGGCTATCCGAAGGCCGAGGAAGACCCGATCCTCTACCACAGCGTGACCAAGTTCGACCCGGCAGTCGGCATGATTCCCAAACCCGCGACCAAGCCGAGTTACACGCAAGTGTTCGGCGACTGGATATGCGACATGGCGGCAATGGATCCACGCGTCGTGTGCATCACGCCGGCGATGCGCGAGGGCTCGGGCCTTGTCCGGTTTTCGCAGGAATTTCCCCAGCGCTATTTCGACGTCGGCATCGCGGAACAACACGCGGTGACCTTTGCAGGCGGTCTCGCCTGCGAAGGCATGAAGCCCGTCGTCGCCATCTACTCGACGTTTCTGCAACGTGCCTACGACCAGACGATCCACGACATCGCGTTGCAGAACCTGCCGGTGGTCTTTGCGATCGACCGCGCCGGCGTGGTCGGCGCGGATGGCGCCACGCACCTGGGCGCGTTCGACCTGTCGTACCTGCGTTGCCTGCCCAACATGACCGTGATGACGCCCGCCGACGAGAACGAATGCCGGCAGATGCTCTTTACCGCATGCACGCTCGATACGCCCACTGCCGTCCGCTATCCCCGCGGGGCTGGGCCGGGAGTTGCCCTCGAAGCGCAGATGCATGCGCTGCCGATCGGCCGTGGCGAACTTCGGCGCGAGGGCAAGCGGCGGCCGCATCGCATCGCGATTCTCGCGTTCGGCCCGATGTTGCATCCCGCGCTTGCGGCAGCGGAGGAATTCGATGCAACGGTCGCCAACATGCGCTTCGTCAAGCCGCTCGACGCGGAACTGATCCTGAAACTGGCGAATGAACATGACGTGCTGGTCACGGTCGAGGAAAACGTGGTTGCCGGTGGCGCGGGGAGCGCCGTCGCCGAACTGCTCGCGGCCGAAGGTGTCACGGTGCCGATCCTGCATCTCGGCCTCCCCGATCGATTCATCGATCACGGTGATCCCGCCTTCCTCCTTGCGCAGGCCGGCCTCGACGCCAAGGGCATTGCCGCTTCGATCACCGCGCATTTCGGCCCGCATTTTGGTCAATACAAGGCGGAACCGCGGGCAAAACCAGCGGCGTGAGGAGGAACATGAGGCGACCCGCTACAATATCGAAATCATGAACCGTCCCGAACAACCCAGCCGCCTGATGCCCATCCCCGACGTGCAATCGGGGACGGACGAGCGGCACCTCGCGATCGACCAGGTCGGCATCAAGGGCATCAAGTTCCCGCTTGCGTTCGCCGATCGTGACGGCGTCGCGCAGTCGACGATCGCGCTATGCAACGTTTACGTCGCGCTGGCCGAGGACCGCAAGGGCACGCATATGTCGCGGATGGTGATGCTGCTCGAGGAGCGCCTCGCTCCGGGCGCTGTGCCATTGTCGGTGGCGGGCCTGCGCGCGCTGCTCGACGACCTCGTCGTGCGCCTCGACGCACCCGGTGGCTGCATCGAACTCGCATTCCCGTTTTTCGTGCGCAAAATTGCGCCGGTCTCGGGGGTAGCGAGCCAGCTCGACTACGAGGTGCGGCTCGCCGGTGAACTGAAGGACGGGCAGTTCACGACGACCGTCGCGGTAGCGGCGCCCGTCATGTCGCTGTGCCCGGCTTCCAAGGAAATCTCGGACTACGGTGCGCACAACCAGCGTTCGACGGTGACCATCACCGTCCGGCCGAGCGAGCCGGTGTTCATCCACGAACTCCTGCGCATCGCGGAGGAAGAGGCGTCCTGCGAGTTGTACGGCATTCTCAAGCGCGCCGACGAAAAATATGTCACCGAACGCGCCTACGACAATCCGCGCTTTGTCGAGGACCTGGTGCGCGGCGTCGCCTCGAGGCTGGCCGCGGATCCGCGCTTCGAAGGCTTCAGCGTCGAGGCCGAGAACTTCGAGTCGATTCATAACCACAGTGCCTACGCGCGGATCGCGCACGGGTTGTAGTCGCTGTTCGTCGCGCTGTACCGCCCGCCATCGGGTCCTGTCGTTACCCACCTCTTCAAGCAAAGGTAAGTTCACCACCGGTCTGGCTGCTAAAATTGCGGGAGTGGCGCCGCAGCGCAGGATTCCGGCGCCCGAACAACGCCCGCCATGCGTCCCGTCGCCATCTTTTGTTTCTCGCCCACCGAAGGCCCCGGCCATTTCGGCGAATGGCTGTCGGCGCAGGCGATTCCGTTTGAACTGGTCACGCTCGACGAGGGCGCGACCGTGCCTTCGGATCCGGGCGCGTATTCCGGCATCGGCATGATGGGCGGATCGATGTTCGTCAACGATCCGCTGCCCTGGATCGCGTCCCTGTGCAGTTTGCTGCGCGATGCGATCGGCGACGGCGTCCCCGTGATCGGACACTGCCTCGGCGGGCAGTTGATGGCCAAGGCGCTGGGTGCTCGTGTGTCGCGCGCGCCGACGCCGGAATTCGGGTGGCTGCACGTCGACGTCTGCGACCGCGGAGCCCGCCGAGAATGGTTCGGCGGCCTGCCGCGTTTCGCTGCGTTCCAATGGCACTACGACATGTTCGACTTGCCGCCGATGGCCACGCGGGTGCTGACCAACGCGTTCAACGTGGATCAAGGTTTCATCATCGACGACCGGCACATCGGTTTGCAGTGCCATATCGAAATGACCCGCGAACTGGTGGAGACGTGGTGCAACGACGGCGCCGCGGAACTGCCCGCGCGCTCGAATGCCCACCTGCAAAGTGCGGCGGACATGCTTGCCGATCTCCCCGCGCGTCTCGCCGCGCTGAACGCGGTTGCCGACAGCGTCTACGCACGCTGGTCGCAGGGACTGCTGCGCTGATGGGAACCATCCGGGCGCTGCCTGACTTGCTCATCAACCAGATCGCCGCGGGCGAGGTGGTCGAGCGTCCCGCGGCGGCTTTGAAGGAATTGCTCGAAAACGCGCTTGACTCGGGCGCCACGCAAGTCGACGTCGAGCTTGCTGCGGGCGGCGTCAAGCGAATTCGGGTGGCCGACAACGGCGGCGGCATCCAGCGCGAGGATCTGGCGCTTGCCGTCGCGCGCCACGCCACGTCGAAGATCCGCTCGGTGCTCGATCTGGAGGCAATCGCTTCGCTGGGGTTTCGTGGCGAGGCGCTGGCGTCGATTGCGTCGGTGTCGCGCCTCGGACTTGCGTCGCGCGCGAAGGACAAACCGCACGCGTGGCGCATCGAGGTCGAAGGCGGCGCGGTGAGTCCGATCGCACCCGCGGCATTGGCGACCGGGACGAGCGTCACGGTCGAGGGACTTTTTTTCAACACGCCGGCGCGGCGAAAATTCCTGCGCACCGAGGCCACCGAGTGGGCGCATTGCGAAGAGGCGTTTCGCCGCGTCGCGCTCGCCCATCCGGCGACGGGATTTACGTTGCAGCACAATGCGCGGGTCGTGCATCGCCTGGTCGCCGCAGGCCGGCGCGTGCGGGTCGAACAGTTGCTGGGCGACGATTTCGTGCTGCATGCGGCAGCGGTCGAGGCCGATGCCCCGGGCGTCAAGCTCACGGGATTTGCCGTGCGGCCCGCCTATGCGGCGCAACGAGGCGGGCAGTATCTTTTCGTCAATGGCCGCTACGTCCGTGACCGCGTGCTGCAACATGCGTTGCGCGAGGCCTACCGCGACATACTCCACCACGACCGCCAGCCGGCCTACGCGCTGTGGCTCGAAATCGATCCGCGGCGCGTCGACGTCAATGTCCATCCACAGAAAACCGAAGTGCGCTTTCGCGACTCCGGCGCAATCCATCAATTCGCGAGGCACGCCGTGGAACGTGCGCTGGCGGCAAGCGCTGCCGAACAGCCCGCGGTCTCCGCCGCCGAGCGTCTGGGCGTCGCGGCCGCGCACTTGCCGCCGCGCGCGCCGGAGCGCGCACGCCCGCGCGATGGATTTGGAATGCAGGAAGCGAACGCGCCAACGGGAACGCCCTGGCGAAGCGCGCAGTCGCCGCTTGCGCTGGACGCGGGCGAGCCTTCCACGTTCTATGCCCGCTTGTTCGGGCCGCGAGAAGACGGCGCCGCGTTGCCGGCATTGCCCGCCGACGATCCGCATCCCCTGGGCTTTGCGTTGGCGCAATTGCATGGCGTGTACATCCTCGCGCAGAATCGCGCCGGACTCGTGCTGGTCGACATGCACGCTGCGCATGAACGCATTGTCTACGAGCGCCTGAAAGCCGCATCCCACGTGCGGATGCCGGTGCAACCGCTGCTGGTCCCTGCGACCTTCGCTGCCGAATCGCTCGAAGTCGCCACGGTCTTCGAAAACGCAGCGGCGCTTGATGCACTCGGCTTTGCGATGTCGGCGCTTGGCCCGGCAACGCTCGCGGTCCGCGGCGTTCCGGCGCCTCTGTCCGACGCCGATCCCGTGGCGCTGGCGCGCGCGGTTCTGCACGAGATCCGCGAATTCGGCAGTACGCAGGTGTTGACCGCGCGCCGCGACGAAATGTTGTCGACCATGGCTTGTCATGGCTCCGTGCGCGCGAACCGCAGCCTCATGGCACCCGAAATGAACGCGCTCTTGCGCGAGATGGAAGCCACCGAGCGGTCGGGCCAATGCAACCACGGCCGTCCGACGTGGTACCAGTTGTCGCTGTCCGATCTCGACCGCCTGTTCATGCGCGGGCGGTGAGTCCGTCACAATCGCGGTAGCGAACGCACTTGACTCCGGCCATCCTGCTGATGGGTCCGACGGCGTCGGGCAAGAGCGCGCTCGCGCTGGCATTGGCAGAGCGTCTTGGCGGCGAAATCGTGACCGTGGATTCGGCGCAGGTGTATCGCGGGATGGACATCGGCACCGCCAAGCCCGCGGCCGCTGACCGCGCGCGCGTCGCGCATCACCTCATCGACATCGTCGACCCGACGCAGCCTTATTCGGCAGCCGCGTTTGCGCGCGATGCGCTCGCGTGCGTCGCGGACATCCGCGCGCGCGGCCGGACATCGATCCTCTCCGGTGGCACCATGCTCTATTTCAAGGCGCTGACCGAGGGACTCTCGGCGTTGCCGCGCGCGGATGCCGCCGTGCGCGCGGAACTCGATCAACGGGCAGCACGCGATGGTTGGCCGGCGCTGCACGCCGAGCTTGCGCGCGTCGATCCGGTGACGGCCGCGCGTCTGGCGCCCACCGACGCGCAGCGCATCCAGCGCGCGCTCGAAGTGCATCGCTTGAGTGGCCAGCCGATGTCGGCGCTGCAGGGACGGCGGGAGACGACCGCCGGGGCACTCGGTCCGGCTATCCCGATTGCACTGGTGCCGACCGAACGCGCAACGTTGCATGCGGCCATCGCGCTGCGCTTCCAGGCCATGCTCGATGCCGGATTGGTCGACGAATTGCGCGGCTTGCGAAAGCGCTACGCACTGGATCCGACGCTGCCCTCGATGCGCTGCGTCGGCTATCGGCAGGCGTGGCAATACCTGGACGGCGCCATCGACACCACGCAACTTCGTGAAACGGGAATCGCCGCCACGCGCCAGCTCGCCAAGCGGCAACTCACCTGGTTGCGTTCGACGCCCGCGACAAGCTTCGATGCCGCGCTGCCGGATCTTGCCGATGTCGTGAGCACCTTCGTCAGGGGACACGACCTCCGATAGCGCCCATTGCAAGGCAATGTATGACCTGACAGCGCCATGCTGCCATGCAATAATGGCAATCCGCCCCATGACCTTTCCGCGTCAACACGGGCGGATCGACATGACGGCGCGCACACTCTACGACAAATTGTGGGACAGCCACGTGGTCCGCGAAGAAGCGGACGGCACGGCGCTGCTCTACATCGACCGGCACCTCGTGCATGAGGTGACGAGTCCGCAGGCGTTCGAGGGCCTGAAGCTTGCCGGACGCAAGCCCTGGCGAATGCAATCCGTCATCGCCACGGCCGACCACAACACGCCGACCAAGGACTGGAGCCGGGGCATCCAGGATCCGATCTCGCGCACGCAGGTCGAAACGCTCGACAAGAACATCCAGGAACACGGCGCCAAGGCGTATTTTCCGTTTCTCGACCGCCGGCAGGGCATCGTCCATGTCATCGGCCCCGAGCAGGGCGCAACGCTGCCCGGCATGACCGTCGTCTGCGGGGATTCGCACACCAGCACGCACGGCGCGTTCGCGGCGCTCGCGTTCGGCATCGGCACGTCCGAGGTCGAGCACGTACTTGCCACGCAATGCCTGCTGATCAAGAAGGCGAAGTCGATGCTCGTTCGCGTCGACGGCCGGCTGGCGCCTGGCGTGACGTCCAAGGACATGGTGCTTGCCATCATCGGCCGCATCGGTACGGCGGGCGGAAGCGGTCATGCGATCGAGTTCGCGGGCGAAGCCGTGCGCGCGCTGTCGATGGAAGCGCGGATGACGATGTGCAACATGTCGATCGAGGCGGGCGCCCGTGCCGGCATGATCGCGGCGGATGAGCGCACCTTCGAGTACGTCAAGGGACGTGCCTTTGCGCCGACGGGCGAGTTGTGGGACCGCGCGCTGGTGCAGTGGCGCGGCTTGCGCAGCGACGACGGTGCCAAGTTCGACACGACGCACGTGTTCGACGCGGCCGCGATCCGCCCGCAGGTCACGTGGGGCACATCACCCGAGATGGTGGTCAGCATCGAGGACCGCGTGCCGGACCCGGACCGCGAGCGGGACTCGACACGTCGTGACGGCATGGAACGGGCGCTCGCGTACATGGGGCTCAAGCCGAACACGCTGATGACCCACATTCACATCGACAAGGTGTTCATCGGCTCGTGCACCAATTCGCGCATCGAGGACCTGCGGCAAGCCGCGGCGGTCGCGCGCGGCCGGCGGATTGCTGCGAACGTGAAGCTCGCGATGGTCGTCCCCGGCTCGGGCCTGGTAAAGGCGCAGGCGGAAGCCGAAGGCCTGGACCGCATTTTTCGCGATGCCGGCTTCGAGTGGCGGGAGCCCGGATGCTCGATGTGCCTGGCGATGAACGATGACAAGCTCGAGCCCGGCGAACGCTGCGCCTCCACGTCGAATCGCAATTTCGAGGGCCGGCAGGGCAGCGGCGGACGCACGCATCTGGTGAGTCCCGCAATGGCGGCAGGCGCAGCGATTGCGGGACATTTCGTCGACATCCGTCGACTTGTTTAGCGGAAGGAGCGTAGTCATGCTGAAAAAACTTGCAGCCCTCGCAGTCATGGCGGGATTTGTGCTCGGCCTTGCCGCGTGCAATACGATGGAAGGCGCCGGCAAGGACGTCAAGGCCGCGGGCCAGGGCATCGAGAACGCCGCCGACAAGGCCAAAAAGTACTAGTGGCCTGAGCCATTTCCATGCACGCATTCCGCGTCCACACGGGACTCGTCGCGCCGCTCGACCGCGCGAATGTGGACACGGACGCCATCATCCCGAAGCAATTCCTGAAGTCGATCAAGCGCTCGGGCTTCGGTCCGAACCTGTTCGACGAGTGGCGCTACCTCGATCACGGCGAACCCGGCATGGACAACGCGAAGCGGCCGCGCAATCCGGCGTTCGTGCTGAACGACCCGCGCTACCACGGTGCGTCGATCCTGCTCGCCCGCCGCAATTTCGGTTGCGGCAGTTCGCGCGAACATGCGCAGTGGGCGCTGGCGGATTTCGGTTTCCACGCGTTCATCGCGCCGTCCTTCGGGGACATCTTCTTGAACAACTGCTACAAGAACGGACTGCTGCCGATCGAGCTGCCGGAGTCCGCAGTTGACCGGCTCTTTGCCGACACCGCGGCGTTTCCGGGTTTCAAGCTCACGCTCGACCTGGAACGGCAGATCGTGTCGACGCCGGAGGGTTCGCTGGTGTTCGCGTTCGAGGTCGAGCCGTTTCGCAAGCATTGCCTGTTGAACGGCCTGGACGAGATCGGCCTGACGTTGCAGCACGCCGAGGCGATTCGCGCCTTTGAAACGAAACGGCTGACCGAACAACCCTGGATATAGGCGAAAACTTCTCCACGAGAAGCGGCGCCAGGATAAAGCGGCGCCGCTCTTTTTTTGGGTGATATGGGAATAGCATGAAGATCGCAATCCTGCCGGGCGACGGCATCGGACCGGAAATCGTTGCCGAAGCGGTGAAGGTATTGGGCCTGCTGCGCGCAGAAGGTCTTGCCATCGAGACCGAATCGGCGCCCATCGGTGGCGCCGGGTACGACGCTGCCGGTCATCCGCTGCCGCCTGCAACGCTGCAACTTGCGCGGGATGCGGACGCCATCCTGATGGGCGCGGTCGGCGGCCCGAAATACGACACGCTGCCGCGGGAATTGCGACCGGAACAGGGCATCCTCGGCATGCGCAAGGCGCTGGGCCTGTTCGCCAACCTGCGGCCGGCGCGGTTGTATCCCGAGCTTGCGGCGGCGTCGACGCTGAAGCCCGAAGTGGTCGCGGGACTAGACCTCCTGATCCTGCGCGAATTGACCGGCGACATCTACTTTGGCCAACCGCGCGGCCGGAGAAAGAATGCCGCCGGCGACGACGAGGGCTTCGACACGATGCTCTACAGCGTGCCGGAAATCCGGCGCATCGCGCGCCTGGGCTTCGAAACGGCGCGTCTGCGCAGCAAGCAGTTGTGCTCGGTCGACAAGGCCAACGTGCTGGACACGAGCATCCTGTGGCGCGAGGTGGTGAGCGCAATGGCGAAGGACTATCCCGACGTTTCGCTTTCGCATATGTACGTGGACAATGCCGCAATGCAGCTCCTCAGGAATCCGAAACAGTTCGACGTAATCGTCACCGGCAACATCTTCGGCGACATCCTGTCCGACGAGGCGTCGATGCTGGCCGGGTCGATCGGCATGTTGCCGTCGGCGTCGCTGGACGCAAATCAAAAGGGCCTGTACGAGCCGATTCACGGTTCGGCGCCGGATATCGCCGGGCAGGACAAGGCCAATCCGCTGGCGACGATCCTGTCCTTGGCGATGATGTTCCGCTACACGTTCGCGCTGCCGGAGGTCACGGAGCGCATCGAGCGCGCGGTGCGCCGCGTCCTGCAGCAGGGCCATCGCACCAGTGACATCGCGCTGCCGGGTGAGAAGGTCATCGGCACCAGGGCGATGGGCGATGCCGTGGTTGCCGCATTGCGAGGACCGTGATGGCGCGACGTCGCAACAAAATCACGATACGCCGCGCCGAAGTGAGCGACGCCGAAGCGATTCAGGCGACCTTCGCCACGCCCAAGGCGATGGCCGGAACGCTGCAGGTGCCGTTTCCCTCGGTCGAGAAGTGGCGCAAATGGCTCGCCGACGCCCCGGCGGACGATTTCGTTCTGGTGGCTGAAATCGCGGGCGAAGTGGTGGGCAACCTGGGTATCCATCTGACGTCGAAGTCGCCACGCCGGCGGCATGCGGCCGGCATCGGCATGTCGGTGCGCGACGACTGGCACCGCCACGGGGTCGGCACCGCACTCCTGGCGGCGGCCGTGGACCTGGCGGACAACTGGCTCAACTACACGCGACTCGAATTGACGGTGTACACGGACAACGCGGTGGCGCTCGCGCTCTACCGCAAGTTCGGGTTCGAGGTCGAAGGCACGCTCAAGTCCTATGCCTACCGCGGCGGACGTTTCATCGATGCGTACACGATGGCGCGAATTTCAGCGTTGCAAAGAGTCGGTGGCGGATCAATCACGACGCAAGGCAAAGGCGCGGGCAACGCAAACGCGACCAAGGGCAACGTCACGGGGAACAAGCGAAAACGACCGGCATGACGCGTTGTGTTCGTAACTTCTGCGGCGAAACCTTCTGAACTGGAAATCATCATGCGAGTCGGATTTGTGGGTTGGCGGGGAATGGTGGGTTCGGTCCTCATGCAGCGAATGCGGGAGGAGCGCGACTTCGAATTGATCGAGCCGGTATTTTTTTCGGCGTCGAAGGCGGGGGGACCGGGGCCGGTCATCGGCGGGGACGCCGGTCGGGGCACCGGCCCGCTCAAGGATGCCAACGACCCGAAAGCCTTCGCCGGAGTGGACGCGATCGTCACGTGTCAGGGTGGGGATTGGACAGAAGCCATGTATCCAAAGCTCCGGGACGCAGGCTGGAACGGCTATTGGATCGACGCCGCCAAGACGCTGCGCATGAAGGACGACGCGGTGATCATCCTCGACCCTGTCAACCGGCCCGTCATCGACGCCGCGCTCGCCAAGGGCATCCGCAATTACATCGGCGGCAACTGCACGGTCAGTCTGATGGTCATGGCGTTGGCGGGATTGCTGGAACGCGACCTGATCGAGTGGATGACGTGTATGACTTACCAAGCGGCGTCAGGCGCGGGCGCGCAGAGCATGCGCGAGTTGCTCCAGCAGATGGGCGAGGCACATCTCGCCGCCAAGAGCCTGCTGGAGGATCCCAACTCCGCCATCCTCGACATCGACCGCGAGGTCGCGGGCATCCTGCGCGACGAACACTTCCCGACCGGGCACACCGGGGTGCCGCTGGCGGGCTCACTGATACCGTGGATCGACAAGGACATGGGTAACGGGATGAGCCTGGAGGAGTGGAAGGGCGGGGCCGAAACCAACAAGATCCTCGGGCGCGACGCGGGCCGGTCGATTCCGGTGGACTCGTTGTGCGTGCGCATTGGCGCCATGCGCTGCCACAGCCAGGCGCTCACGATCAAGCTTCGGCGCGATGTGCCGCTCCCCGAAGTCGAGGCCATGCTGGGCAGCGCCAACGAATGGGTGAAAGTGATTCCCAACCGGCGCGACGACAGCGTTCGCGAACTCACGCCCGCGGCTGTGACGGGAAAGCTTTCGATACCCATCGGCCGCTTGCGCAAGCTCGCCATGGGGCCGGAATACCTCGGCGCATTCACCGTCGGCGACCAGTTGCTCTGGGGCGCGGCCGAGCCGCTGCGGCGCATGGTGCGAATCTTGCTCACGCACTAGGTCGGATTGCGCCATCCGGCGCGGGAAAGCGGATCGTGGTTTGCTGCAATTCAGGCAAGCACGTCAGACCTGCGCCGGACGCCGCGTTTCCTGAAGCTTTATGCGCAGTCGCAAAAGCTTGAGGCCAACGCCGGTCGCACGTCCTGACGGCAGGAACGCAACACCCTA
>JAYTIR010000074.1:0-3716 GCA_043731765.1 Burkholderiales bacterium | reverse complement strand
CGGACGTGGACCTGGCGCCGGTGGCGATACAGGGGCTGCGCATCGAGCACCACCCGCGCTTCCCGCAGCGCGTCAACGCGGGCTACATGCAGGTCGTCGATCGCGCTACCATTCGGTTGCGCGTTTGGGAACGCGGCGCGGGCGAAACCCTCGCGTGCGGGACGGGCGCGTGCGCGGCGGTCGTCGCCGGCGTGAGGTTGCGCCTGGTCGATTCGCCGGTGCGCGTGCAAGCGCGTGGCGGCGAGTTGATGATCGCGTGGGCAGGCGATGGCCGGCCGGTGCAGATGACGGGTCCGGCGGCGACGGTGTTCGAAGGGGAGTGGAATGCGCCATGATGCGCGGCCACGAACGAAACGCGACAACGAAGCAAAATTGGAAAGTAGCAAATGGACGCAAGCGCCGTCGCGGAATTTCTCAAGCAGAATCCAAAGTTCTTCGAGGACTACGCCGACATCATCGCGGAGATCTTCGTGCCGCATCCGCATGGCGGCCACGCGATCCCGATTGCCGAGCGGCAGATCCTGACGCTGCGCGAGAAGAACAATGGGCTCGAAGCCAAGTTCCGGGAACTCGTGTCCTACGGCACCGAAAATGACCAGATCGGCGAGAAGCTGCATCGCTCCACACTCGCGCTGTTCGCCGCCACCGACCTGGAAACCACGCTTGCCGTGCTCTACCACAGCCTGAAGGAAGATTTCGCCGTGCCCCAGGTCGCGGCAAGGATGTGGGGCAGGGTGCCCGAGCAATCCTATCTGCCGGAACTCGCGGCGACCTCCACCGAGATCCGCGAGTACGCCGACCAGTTGGGCCAGCCGTATTGCGGGCACGTTGCGAGCTTCGAGTCCCGCGAGTGGTTCGACGATGGCGATGCGCTGCAATCGTTCGCCTTCATGCCGTTGCGGACGGCGGTCACGTTCGGCCTGCTCGCGCTCGGCAGCCCGGATGCGCAACGGTTCCATGCCGGCATGGGCACGCTGTACCAGACGCGCCTTGCGGAACTTGCGAGCGTCGCCACCGCGCGGTTCCTGCCGCCGTCCTAGGGCACCGAGCGGTCGCCAACTCCCGTGCCGAAGCGACCCGCCGCCGCGCACGACCCGACTGTCGCTGGAACTCAAAACGCGGAGCTACTCGAAGGTTTCGCGACGCACCTCGCCACCCGACCTGCGCACACGCGCGACGCCTATCTGCGAGATCTTGCGCACCTGGCAGCACTGGCCGGTGAGACCCCGCTGCCGAAGTTGACGCGCGCGCAGCTGGCGCGCTTTCTGGCGACGCTTCACGGACGGGGACTCTCGGGCCGCAGCCTTGCGCGAATGCTGTCCGCGTGGCGCGCGTTCCATCGTTTCCTGATGGATCGTGACGGCGTGCGCCGTGACGACCCGAGCGTCGGGTTGAAGGCCCCGAAGTCCCCGAGGAAGCTGCCTTCCGCGCTGACCCCTGACGAAGCGGTGCGGCTGGTCGATGGCGCCGGCATCGACGCCATGGGCAAGCGCGATCACGCATTGTTCGAGCTCGCATATTCGTCCGGGCTGCGCCTCTCTGAACTGGCGGGACTCGATGTCGACCGGGTCGATCTCGTGACCGGCGAAGTGCGCGTGTGGGGCAAGGGCGCGAAGGAGCGGATCGTGCCGGTCGGTGCGGCAGCACTGGCGGCGCTAAAAATCTGGCTGGCCGAACGCACTGCGATTCCGGCGGTGGATGAACACGCGCTGTTCGTCGGTGCGCGCGGGCGTCGCATCGCGCCGCGCCAGATTCAGCGGAGGCTGGCCACGCTCGCGATACAGCGCGGCATCAACCGCCACGTCCATCCACATATGCTGCGCCATTCGTTCGCCTCGCATGTGCTGCAGTCCTCCGGCGACCTGCGCGCCGTGCAGGAAATGCTCGGCCACGCGTCGATTGCCAGCACGCAGGTCTACACGCATCTGGACTTCCAGGCGCTGGCGAAGGTTTACGACGCAGCCCATCCGCGGGCGCGGAAAAAGAAATAACCAGTACCAGGCTCCCGGCAGCAACCAACACTCCTTGGAATTCTTGCCGGACGCGGTCCGGCAAAAAAGTGGGGCGCGATTTGGGCGCGCCCCGCAAAGCCACTGAGGAGAAACTGCAAATGCGCGGGGAGGAGTTGCTGTCCCCGATTTACGCGCGGGCGGGGGAGAGGGTCCGCCCGCGCATAACCGTTGGCTTGCCCGCCTTACGTCCGGTAAGCCGATTCGCCGTGCGACGCGATGTCGAGACCTTCGCGTTCCTCTTCCTCGGTAACGCGCAGGCCGATGGTGAGGTCGACGATCTTGTATGCGAGGAACGCCACGACGCCCGACCAGACGATCGTCGTCAGCACGCCGGTGCCCTGGATGATCAGCTGGTGGTAGATCGAATAATCGGCGCTGATCTTGTTCGCGACATAATCGTAGATGCCCTGGCCACCCAATTGCGGCGCAGCGAACACGCCGGTGAGCATCGCGCCGAGTGCGCCGCCGGTCGCATGCACGCCGAAGACGTCCAGCGCATCGTCCGCGCCCATCAAGCGCTTCAGGCCGTTCACGCCCCACAGGCAGACGACGCCCGCAAGCAAGCCAATGATCAGCGCACCGTTGGTTCCGACATAGCCGCATGCCGGGGTGATCGCCACGAGACCCGCGACCGCGCCGGACGCAGCACCCAGCATCGACGGCTTGCCCTTGGCGATCCATTCGGCGAACATCCATGAGAGCACGGCAGCGGCAGTCGCGAGCAGTGTATTGATGAACGCGAGCGCGGCGGTGTCACCGGCTTCGAGTGCGGATCCGGCGTTGAACCCGAACCAGCCCACCCACAGCAGCGATGCGCCGATCATCGTGAACGTCAGGTTGTGCGGCGCCATCGAGTCCCTGCCGTAGCCGAGCCGCTTGCCGATCACGTAGGCGCCCACGATGCCGGCAACGCCGGCGTTGATGTGCACCACGGTGCCGCCCGCGAAATCGAGCGCGCCCTTCTGCCATAGCCAGCCGCCCTTGAGCGTCTCGGAGGCGAGTGTCGCCGCGTCCTTGATGCCGTCAGGACCCGGCCAGAACCAGACCATGTGTGCGATCGGGAGGTACGCGAACGTGAACCAGAGCGCGGCGAACAGCAGCACGCCCGCGAACTTCGCGCGTTCGGCGAAGGCGCCGACGATCAGGGCCACGGTGATCGCTGCAAATGTGGCCTGGAAAACGACGTAGAGATACTCGGGGATGACCACGCCCTTGCTGAACGTGGCCGCGGTCGTGAACGAGCCGACACCATCCTTGATCGTGAAGATCCCGCCCAACAGCAGCCGGTCGAAACCGCCGAAGTAGGCGTTGCCCTCGGTGAACGCGATGCTGTAGCCGTACACGCACCACAGCACGATGACCATCGAGAAGACCACGAACACCTGCATCAGGATCGACAGCATGTTCTTCGAGCGGACGAGGCCGCCGTAGAAGAGCGCGAGGCCGGGGATCGACATCATGATCACCAGCAGCGTCGCGACGATCATCCACGCGTTGTCGCCCTTGTTCGGCGTCGGTGCCGGCGCAGCTGCGGCCGCAGGCGCTGACGTGGGGGCTGCAGCGGGCGCCGCTGCCGGCGTTGCGGCCGGGGTCGCAGCCTTCATTTCCGCGGCAGGTGCGGGGGTGGCCTTGTCCTGGGCCAACACCGGCGTCGCGAAACCGAACGCGCCGAGCATCGCGAGTAGCACGAGAATCTTTTTCATC
>JAYTIR010000073.1:0-3282 GCA_043731765.1 Burkholderiales bacterium | reverse complement strand
CCATCGACGATGGCATCCTGTTGTGCGAAAACGTCCCTGAATTGAAATGTGTAGGCCATGTCAAATGTAAAAGTGCAACCCCGGACTGATACGTATCGTTTTCTGCATTGTTTATTTGACGCCGTAGGATGGGTGGAGCGAAGCGATACCCATCTGGTGGAAGCGGACTGGCATCGCCTCTGACGCAAGCGAGCATGTCGCGACGATACTCGATCGGCTCGCTTCGAAGTTGAGGATGGGTACCGCTTCGCTCCACCCATCCTACGGTCAGCGTAAGATGCGTGGCTCGCTTGACTGCCACATGATACTGCGCTGTCAGTTTAACTGCCGGTAGCGGCGCTGCATAGGACCCCTGCACGCGCATTTTGCGACGGACACTGCAAGGATAAACCGGCGCTTGACAGGTTCGCCAGCGGCCAAGATACTCGCTTGCGGCGATTCAACTTCCATAAAATCATTCGGGGGATGCAAATGCAGATGCGCTTTGTCGTATCGTTTCTGATGGGAATCGCGACGACGGCTTTCAGCGCCGGCGCCTCAGCTCAAGAGATCACACTCAAGTTCAGCCACTTCCTCGGACCCGCCAGTTTTTTCCAGGTGGACCTGGTGGAGCCCTGGGCGAAAGAGCTCGCGGCAAAGACCAACGGTCGCGTGAAAGTGGAAATCCACAACGGTAGTTCGCCGCTGGGAAAGGTGACGGAGCAGGCGTCACAGGTCAAAGCCGGCACGGTGGATATCGCCCTCGGATTGCGCAGCGCCGAAGGCGATCGATTCCCCGGAAGTTCCATCATCGAATTGCCGTTCCTGGTCAAGGACGCACCCAGCGGATCGCAGGCACTGTGGGTCTTGTACCAGAATGGAATGCTTGCCGATGAGTACAAGGACTACAAACTTCTCGCGCTGTCGGTCCACGACCCGGGACTGATCCATACCATGACCAAACGGGTAGTGACCCTCGCGGATCTGAAGGGTTTGCCCCTGCGTTCGCCGAGCAAAACGGTTGCGGCGGCGCTCGAACACGTGGGGGCCGTTCCGGTCGTGCTTCTGCCCAACGAGGTGATGCCCGCGGTCAAGGACGGCAAGATCGAGGGCATCGTCACCAACTGGGCCAATCCGCTCCAGGGTTTCAACGATTTCATGAAACTCCACACCGACACCCAGTTCTACACCTCGGCGTTTTTCATCGTGATGAACCGGGCCAAGTACGAAAGCCTGCCCGCCGACATCCGTACGGCACTCGACTCGATGACCGGAGATGTACTCGTCGCACGTTTCGGCAACCTGTGGAATCAATGGGCGCGGCCGGTGCGCGAGGGCGCGGCGGGACCGGGACACGAAGTCATCGTTCCCGATGCCGCGACCATGGCGCAATGGCGCGAGGGACTGCGCCCGGTGGCGGAGCGTTACCTCGCCGATCTTTCGCCGCGATTTCCCAACGCGCGGGCGGTCTACGACAAGTTGCAGGGGAAATGAACATGGAAACCCTGCTCGGCCAATTCGTCAGCGCGCTCGCCGCCGGAAGCATCAGGATCGTGGACCTCACGCAGCCGTTGAGCGCGGACACGCCGGTAATTCCGCTGCCGCCGATATTTGGCCAGGCGTGGCCGTTCAAGCTTGACGAGATTTCGAACTATGACGAGCGCGGCCCGGCGTGGTACTGGAATAACTTTTCATGCAGCGAGCACACGGGAACGCACTTTGACGCGCCGATTCATTGGGTCAGCGGGAAGGATTATTCCGACGGCGCAACCGATACGATTCCGCCGCAGAAGTTCGTCGCGCCGGCGTGCGTGATCGACGTTACCGATAAGGCCGCGCAGAATAATGATTACCTGCTGACGGTGGATGAGGTTCTCGCATGGGAAAAGACGCACGGTCGCATTCCCGCGCAGAGTTGGGTGCTGATGCGCACCGGTTGGTCGACGCGGGTGTCCGGTGCGGCGTTCCTGAATGTGCGGGACGACGGCGCCCACACGCCGGGTCCGCACCCGGATCTCGTTCCGTTCCTGATCAGGGAACGTGATGTGATCGGCTTCGGGAACGAGGCGGTCGGCACCGATGCGGGACAGGCATTCACGTTCGAGCCAAAGCCATTTCCCTGCCACCACGGAATGCACGGCAACAACCGCTTCGGACTCGCGAGTCTTGCCCACCTCGACTTGCTGCCGCCGACCGGCGCGGTGCTGATCGCGGCACCGCTCAAGATCGTCAGGGGCTCGGGCAGCCCGTGCCGCGTACTGGCGCTGGTGCCGGCCTGATCGACTGCACCGTCTCGATTGGGCGCTGATAACCCTGCTCGCAAGTGCGGCCGGCGCCCATCCTCGCCACGGCGGTTGGACTTTCAGGACTTGCAGACGATCTCGGAGCGGAGCGGATAATGCGCAAGAATCAGCTTCGGTGAATTGGCCTCAGCCGTGACACATCCAGGACTTCACCTCACCGGTCTCCTTGCCGCGTCGTTCACCGCGTTTCACGACGACGGCTCGCTCAACCTCGACCCCATCGAACGGCATGCCGATCTTCTCGCGCGCAATGGCGTGAGCGGCGTATTTGTGTGCGGCTCGACCGGCGAGGGCGTGAGCATGACCACCGACGAACGGATGCGTCACTTCCAGCGCTGGTGCGACGTCTCGCGGGGCGGCCTGAAAGTGCTAGCGCACGCGGGGCACAACAGCCTGGGCGACGCGCAGGCGCTTGCAGCACACGCGCAGAAGGCCGGGGCGGATGCCATCGCAACGGTTGCGCCCAGCGTGCTGCGGCCGGCGACGGTGGAAGACCTTGTCGATTGGTGCGCGGCGGTGGCGGCCAGCGCGCCCGGGACGCCGTACTACTACTATCACATTCCGGTGCTTACCAATGTACGGCACGACATGGTTAAATTCATGGCGCTGGCGCGCGAACGGATCCCCACTTTCGCCGGCATCAAATTCACCGACGAAAACCTGATGGAGTTCGGCAACTGCGTCGCCTTCGATGGCGGCCGCTACAATCTGCTGTACGGACGTGACGAAATCCTGCTGGCCGGCCTGGCGACCGGCGCGCACGGGGCGATCGGCAGCACGTTCAACTACAGCGCGCCAGTCTATAACCGCGTGATCGCGGCGTTCGAGCGCGGCGACATGCCTACCGCAATGCGCGAAATGACCCGGGCCCGAGAACTGGTGCAGGTGCTGATCGACTTCGGCGGGGCGCCCGCCGGCAAGGCGATGCTCAGGCTGTGCGGCATCGATTGCGGACCGATGCGGCTGCCGCAGCGGTCGTTGTCACCCGAACGCTTGCGGC
>JAYTIR010000072.1:0-8772 GCA_043731765.1 Burkholderiales bacterium | reverse complement strand
CAGCGTCCGCGATCAGTCTGAAACGCCGTCCGCGATCACACTGAAATGCCGTCCGTGATCAGCCTGAAACGCCGTCCGCGATGGCCTGAAATACGCACTGGGGCAACTGCGGGCGGGTGACGTGCTGGTGATCTGGAAACTCGATCGCATGGGGCGCTCGCTGCGGCACCTGGTCGATCTGGTCGGCGACCTGGTTGCTCGGGACATCGGTCTGCTCAGTCTGAACGATCCGATCGACACCACCAGCGCACAGGGGCGCTTGGTGTTCAATCTATTCGCGTCGCTGGCCGAGTTCGAGCGTGAGTTGATCCGGGAGCGCACGCAGGCCGGCCTAACGGCGGCTCGGGCGCGCGGCCGCGTGGGTGGCCGCCCGAAAGGCATGCCGGCGCACGCCGAGTCGACGGCGATGGTCGCCGAAACCCTGTACCGCGAGCGACGCCTGAGCGTGAACGACATCGCCAAACGGTTGAGCATCGCCAAGAGCACGCTGTACAGCTACCTCCGGCAGCGAGGTGTCGAAGTCGGGAAAAATGCGCGTCGGCACGACGCGATCAGTCCACCGTGACCCAGCTCGCCGGCTTAAGTCGGTTTACTGTTCCATTGCTCCCCGGACCCCTGTATGGCGCCCCGTGGTACGGAGTTCTGACCAAGTTTGCGAGGGGCGGTACGGCACAGGCGATGTTCGCGTTTTTGCGCATGCTGTCAGTCCCCAGCGCCGGACAGCCGCCAGTCCTGGATGCACCCGTCCTTGGCGATGGACTAGCTAGCACATCAGAGCCACGATGGGCGGTTAGCGAACTCGCTCGAAGAGCGACCAGAGAAAAGAGTGCGCTGCTGACCAGGGGGTTCAAGGGCGCTATTTGCCGAACCCGCCACCGCCTGGCAAGCCGACCTCGAGCACGTCCCCCGACTCAAGATCGACAAGACCCTTGGTTTGCTCAACCGGAACACCATTCTTGTGAACGTGCCCAACCTTGCCGGCTTTGCCTCCGAGGAGTCCTTTCGCCGGGACGCGGACCCGATCGGTTAGCAGCGACACACGCATGGTCCCGGGCCACCGCGACTCGAATGCGACGATCTGACCCAGGCCACCCTGCCTCGCCCCACCGCCCCCCGAGCTCTCATCGAGGCGCTTGGTGCTGAACAGGATCGGCGCGAGATTCTCCGCAACCTCGATCGGCGTGTTCGAGATATTGCCGGGGAAGCTCAACGCCGGCATGCCATCGCGGCCCCGCATCGCGCCCATACCGCCGTTGAAGAACAGGATGGTGGAAAAGGAGTTGTCCCGGGCGATGTCGACGCCCCGCAACAACACGGTCCACATGGGTGTGCCGCTGTCAGCCTGCACGCGGTCGGGAAGGACCGGGGCCAGCGCTTCGAAGATCGCGGCTTGCAGCACGTGGCCGATCAGGTGCCGCGCTCCCACGGCGGCCGGGGGCTTGGCATTGACGATCGAGCCTTCCGGCGCATGTACCTCGAACAGCCGCGTGAACCCATCGTTGTTGGGAATCCCCGGGCAGAGCATGCATTTGAAAGGATAGATCGTATAGGCGTAGGTGTGGTTGAAGCTCTCGTTGATGCCGTACGCGACCTGCGCCGTGGTTCCCGAGTAGTCGACCTTGATACCCCTTTCGGAAACTGTGACCTTGGCCATGATCTTCACCGGCTCATCCCAGCCGTCCGCCTCGACCGTTCCAAAGTAATCTCCGGGCGGGATCTGCCGGATCTCTCGAAGCGCAGCCTCCTCCGAAGCCTTGTAGATCGCCGTGGCGATCAGGCGAATGTCCGGCAAAGCGTACTCGGCCAGCATCTCGCGCAGCCGTCGCTGGGCAATGTGGATGGCGACGATCTGTGCGTTGATGTCTCCCCGCACTTGCTCGGGGAGGCGCACGTTCGCTTCCAGGATCCGCATTGCAAGCAAATTGATCGAGCCGGCCTCCACCATCTTGATGACCGGAAAACGAATTCCTTCCTCGAAGACTTCGCTCGCATCGGCCGACCACTGGCGGCCGCCGATGTCCGACAGGTGCGCGACGGTGACGATGAAAGCGACGATGCGACCATCGATGTGAACGGGTGCCGCCATGGTGGAATCCGGCAGGTGCCCCGTGCCGATCCACGGATCATTCGTGAACAGGATGTCGCCCTCGCGGAGCGTGTTCTTGGGCACGACGGCGAGCATCTTGTGCAGCGACAATGGCGCGGTGCCGATGAAACCGGGCACGCTGATGCTCGACTGGGCCACCAGATTTCCGTCCTGGTCGAGCAGGACGACGGCGAAGTCGTTCGACTCGCGGACCACGGTCGAAAAGGAGGTCCGCTTCAGCGCAGCGCCGGCCTCGTCGACGATGGCAATGAGCCGGTTCCAATAGATCTCGAGATCGATCGCGTTCATAGGGTGAATTCGTCGTGGATCACGGCCTGTGGTCTTGGGGCAAGTGTGATCTTGATGTTGCCGGTTCGATCCATTGCGAAGCAGTCCCCCGGTCCTATCACGATGGTGGAACCCGCCTGTTCGATCAACGCGGGCCCCTCACGCGGGCGCCCGTCGACCAACTCGTCCTCCCGAAGGACCGGCGTGTCCACGAACCGATCGATATCGGGAAAGAACGCGGGGCGGGACCGCTGGACGAGGTTTTCCGACCGCACGGTCGGGGTCTGGATCATTTCAGGCCATTGCACGTGCACGGTCCCCTCGAGTCGCCAATTGAGCGCCTCGATCGATTGGTCCACGAGACGATGACCGAACTGGCGCTCATACGCACCGTGAAACCTGGCGGCGACCTCGTCCGTGCAGCCGCGCAGCAACGTCGCCGGCATCTCGGCGTTGACTTCGAACCCTTGGCCGATATAGCGCATGTCGGCGGTGCGCCGATATTCGATCGCGTCTGACGGTACACCCGCAGCAGCGAGATCTTTCTGCAGTCGGTCCTTCATCGTGGCGAACAGCGTCTCGATCGCCGCCCAGTCGATCTCGCTCAGGGACGAGAAGAAGGTGCGCACCATGTCGACCTTCATCGGCGCGACGAGAAGGCCGAATGCAGAAAACACGCCGGCATTGGCCGGGATGACGATATCGGTACACCCGGATCGCCGTGCCACCTCGCGGCAATGGAGGGGGCCCGCACCGCCGAAGCCGAGGAGTGTGTAGCGGCGGATGTCCTTGCCCTTCTCGACGGCGTGAATCTTGGCAGCGGCTGCCATGTGCTCGCAGACAATGCGATGGATGCCGCTCGCGGCCTCGATGACGCTCAATCCAAGGGGCTCCGCGATGCGCGATTTGATCGCCTGTTCAGCCAGATCCGGACGAAGCCTCACTTCGCCGCTGAGCGAGCCTTTCGGATCGAGATATCCGAGCAACATGGCGGCATCGGTAACCGTCGGTTCCATGCCGCCCAGCCCATAGCACGCAGGACCGGGACTGGAGCCCGCACTGCGCGGACCGACCTTCAGCAATCCCGTCTGATCTATATACGCGATGCTGCCGCCGCCTGCTCCGATTTCGATGAGGTCCACGATCGGCAGCCGCACCGGCCACCCGCTGCCCTTTTTAAAGCGGTGCACACGGGCCGTCTCGAATTCGGTCGTCACCTCCGGCTCGCCATTGGAGATCAGGCACGCCTTGGCGGTCGTACCGCCCATGTCGAAAGCCACGACGTGCAGCAATCCGGATCGGCGGGCAGTGTAGGTCGCGCCAAGGGCGCCGGCCGCCGGCCCGGACTCAAGCATGCGAAGCGGCATGCGCTCGCCGAACTCGCGCGAGATGATGCCGCCGTTCGACTGCATGATCTGCAACGTCGCATTGATTCCGTTGGCCTTGAGACCCGTCTCGATCTCGGTGAGGTAGGTTCCCACCATCGGCATCACATAGGCGTTGAGGACGGTCGCGACCGAACGCTCGTATTCGCGGATCTCTCCGACGACTTCCGACGACAGCGAGATTGACACCTCGGGCGCAACCCGCTGCGCGACCGTCCTGACGCGCTCCTCGTGGACCGGATTGCGGTACGAATGCAGGAGGCAAACCGCGATGGCCTGTACGCCGGCCTGACGCAACTGGAGCACAACACGCTCGATGTCCTCGTCGCGCGGCACGCGCAGCACCGTCCCGCGGTGATCGATGCGCTCCGGCAGCTCCCCGCGCAGAGCCCGGGGGACGATCGGCTCCGGAAACGCGGCGGTCAGGTCGTAGACGTCGTAGCGCAGCTCGCGGCCGATCTCGATGACGTCGCGGAACCCTTCCGTGGCGATGAGACCGGTGCAGGCGCCCTTGCGCTCGATGACCAGGTTCGTGACTGCCGTCGTAGCGCCCGCGACGACGTGGTCGACCTGTGCGGGACTGATCCGATGGGCGGCCAGGATGCGTTTCAGGCCGTCGATGATCGGCGCCACGACCTGGTCGTGCCGGGTGAGCACTTTGCCCGCGTGCAGGGAACCGTCGGAGCCCGACAGCACCAGGTCCGTGAACGTTCCGCCGATATCAAAGCCGAACCGGAAGCGGACCTCTTTAACCGACTTGCCCATGATCAATCCTCATCCGTTTAGCCCGCCTTTTACCGCCTCGCACAGCCGCTGGTGCGCCGGCGCCAGTGCTCTCCATCAACGCGCTGCACGCCCGGTCATATCCGACCTGGAAGCCAGGTCACGATCGCCGGGAAGAAATAGATCAACCCGATCGCAGCGACCATCAGGAAGAAAAGCGGCAGCGAGACACGGGCGATCCACGTGAGCTGCTTGTTGGTCATTCCTTGCAGCACGAACAGGTTGAAGCCCACCGGTGGCGTGATCTGCGCCATCTCGACGACCAAGACCAGGAAGATGCCGAACCAGACGAGGTCGATTCCAGCTGCCTGGACCGTCGGCATGACGACGCCCATGGTCAGGACGACCATCGAAATTCCGTCGAGAAAGCAGCCAAGGATGACGAAGAAAATCATCAGCCAGAAGAGCAGCCAGAACTGCGAAAGTCCCAGCCCGCCGATGAACTCGGCGAGGTTACGCGGCAATCCGATGTAGCCCATGGAGAGCGTGAGGAACGCGGAGCCCGCCAGAATCAGCGCGATCATGCAGTACAGCCGGGTAGCGCCCAGGAGGCTCTGCTGGAGCACCTGCCAGTTCATCGATCCTTGAACGATGGACACGATCAGGGCGCCAACGACGCCCAGCCCGGCGGCTTCGGTGGCGGTGGCGATGCCGAGGTAGATCGAGCCCAGCACCACGCCGATGAGCGCCATGACCGGGAGCAGGTGACGCGAGGCGCGGAGCTTCTGACCCAGGGTCATGGCTTGGTCAGGCGGCGGAATCTTGTCCGCGTTGAGCAGGGACCACACGATGGTGTAGCCCATGAAAAGACCGGCAAGCATCAGTCCCGGCAGAACGCCCGCAATGAACAGTCGCGTGATCGACACGTTCGCGCTGGCGCCGTAAACGATCATGATGATCGAGGGCGGGATCAGCAGCCCGAGCGTCCCAGCGCCAGCAAGCGTGCCGATAGCCATGTTCTCGGGGTAGCCCCGTTTGGCGAGCTCCGGCAGCGTCATCTTGCCGATCGTGGCGCACGTGGCCGCGCTGGAGCCCGACACCGCGGCAAAGATGGCGCAGCCGATGATGTTGGCGTGCAGAAGCCGCCCCGGAATCCGCGACAGCCACGGGGCAAGCCCCTTGAACATGCCTTCCGACAGCCGGGTGCGAAACAGGATCTCGCCCATCCAGATGAAGAGCGGCAGCGCGGTCAGGGTCCATGACGAGAGCGATCCCCAGATCGTGACCGCCATGCTGTCCCCGACCGGGCGAAGGGTGAACAGCTCCATCCCGAGCCAGGCAACCCCGACCATCGAGATGCCGATCCACAGGCCGCCGCCCAGGAGCACAAACAACAGGACGATCAGGAACGCCGTGATGAACAGGTCCATGACGTCATTCCACCAGCTTCAGTTCCTCGAGCGCGTCTTTCGGCGGACGAGGATCGTGGCCACGCAAGTACAGGATGAGATCGTCGGCCATGGCGAGCAGGAGCACCGCAGTGCCGACCGCCATGCTGATCTGGGGGATCCAGAGAGGCGTCGCGTCGTTACCTTGCGAGACATCGTGGAACGACCATGATTGCCATACGAGTCGCGCGCTGAACAGGGCGAGCACCACGCAGATCAAGGTACCCACGACGTGGCACCAGATTTCCAACGCGTGCTTTCGCCGCTGGCCCAGGCGATCTAGGATCAACGTGACCCGAATGTGCTCGCCGCGTTTGAGCGTGTGGGCGAGCGCGAGGAAGCTCGCCGCGGCCATGAAGTAGCCGGCGTAGGCGTCGGACCCTCGCAGGTTGAAGTCGAAGAGCCGTCCGACAACACTTGCCAGCACCATACCGAGCACCCCGACCATGCAGAGTGCCGCCAGGTACATCGCGGCGTCATAGATCGCGTCAAGACGCTTACGCATGGAAGCGTCCTCGGATCTATTTCTTGAAGCTGTCGATGATCGCCTGCCCGTCCGGACCGGCCGTCTTGGCCCACTCGTCGATCATCGTGTCGCCCACCTGCTTCAGCTCGGCCTTGAGAGCTGCCGAGGGTGCCGCGACGATCATGCCGTGCGCCGCGAGTTGCTCGACGTATTTCTTGGCCTTTTCCTCAGACGTTTTCCAACCGCGTGCCTCCGCTTCTGCCGCGGCGCGAAGTACGGCGTCCTGGGAGCCTTTGTCGATCCCGTCGAACGCCTTCTGGTTCACGAAGACGATGTCCTTCGGAAGCCAGGCCTGCAGGTCGTAGAAGTATTTCGTCTGCTCCCACGCCTTGATGTCGTTTCCGGTCGCGGCCGACGTGATATTGGCATTCGCGACACCCGTTGCGAGCGCCTGGACCTGCTCGGATGCCTGGATCATGACGGGCTGAGCGCCGACCAATTCCGCGATGCGCGAGGTGGCCGGGTTGTACGTGCGGAGCTTCAACCCTTTCATGTCCGCGAGGGAATTGATCGGCTTGTTGGTGAAGAGGCCTTGCGGCGGCCACGGCACCGTGTAAAGAACCTTCATGCCTTGTCTGGCGAAGCGCGCCTCGATCGCCCCTCGGGATATTTTCCAGAGCTTCGCCGCGTCTGCGTAGCTGGTGGCGAAGAACGGCACCGAGTCGACGCCGAAGATCGGGTCTTCGTTCGAGTAGCCAGAGATGATGATTTCACCGGCCTGCGCTTGGCCCCCCTGCACCGCACGCTTGATCTCGTTCGCCCTGAAGAGCGAGCCATTGGGGTGCACGGTGATCTTCAGCTTGCCGCCCGTCGCCTTGTCGATTTCAGACGCGAATTGCACGACGTTCTTCGTGTGGAAGATCGTCGGCGAGTAGGGCGTCGGCATGTCCCATTTGGTCTGCGCAACCGCGCTCATAGCCCATACCAGGCCCAACGCCAGGACACTCTTTGCGTACTTCAAGCTGCTTTCTCCTCGGTCAGAGCTGTCGGCAGTACCCGGTTCACCCAGTGGCTCATCGGGTACGGACTGACGATTGGCCCCCCGGGCCGGGTTGTGAGACAATTCTCGGATTCCGCTAGATGGAAACGGTCCCGACTAACGGAATTAGACCCCGGGGCCCCTTTTGCTGTCAAGCCCCTCGTAGCATCCTCATCCGAGATCCCACGGCTTTACCCATGCAACAGGCGAGCAAGACCAACGGCGAGCGGGCGACCGGCGACGGTAACGTCCGGGTCGTGGAGCGCGTTGTCCAGCTCCTCGAGGCCGTCTCTGGACGCGAGGGCACGTCGCTCAAGGAACTCAGCGAACGGTGCGGCCTCCCGGTGTCCACGACCTCGCGGCTGCTCGACTCCATGCAGCGCACGGGCCTGGTCGAAAGAGAGCCGATGTCGAAGCGGTATCAGCTCGGGCGCATGCTGTTCCGGCTGGTTGGAAACAACGAGCCGCGCAAGGACATCATTGCGGCGGCACATCCGATACTCGAGTCGCTCGCGCTGGCAACCAGTGAGGACGCTCTCCTCGCGGAACTGCAGGATGGCAGCGCGGTCTTCATTGATCACGTCGAAGGTTCGCATCCGTTGAAGATAGTCGGCGTGATCGGTCGGCCAGAACCATTGCATCATGGCGCATTCCGGAAGGTCCTGCTTGCCTACCAGGATGACCAATGGATTGCGGAATACCTTAAGGGCATTGCGTTTCGAAAATTGACGAAATCCACCATCACGAGCGCAGCGGGCGTGTGGAAGGAAGTCCGGAAGATCCGGGCGCAGGGTTACGCAACGTCGTTCGGCGAGTGGATCGCCGAAGCGGGCGGCGTAGCGGCTCCCGTGTTCGATTACACGGGACGCATCCGGGCCGCGGTGCACATCGTGGGACCGATCAGCCGGCTCAATTCACGGACAGCCGTCCGCTACGTACCCCAGGTCATTCGGGCCGCCGAACAGCTCTCGGCCGCGCTTGGCGGACCCAGGCACATTTCGACCCGCTGATTGGCAGCCGGGTCCAGAATTCGATCGAAGAAGTGCGCTCGACGCAAGACGGGCGCTTCGATGCGCTCGCGGGTCGCGGCGGCACGCTGGTGTTCTACAGCGGCGTTCGGCTTCGGCTGCAGCCTCACCTTAACGACGCGCTTGCCAGGTAGAAAAAACCGGTCGGCGCACTGGATCAGCCGCCATCGATGTTCGGTGCTTGAGACATGGTGATCACGTGCTGTGATGCCTCAATGTCCCGGAGCTCCAGCGCGTGGCTGCCTGATTACCCCCAACTTTTGAACACTCCCTTTGCTTTCCTCTACGGGTCGGGAAGACCTACTTCCT
>JAYTIR010000071.1:0-15923 GCA_043731765.1 Burkholderiales bacterium | reverse complement strand
GGCCCAGCGGCGTAAATAAGGACCCCCACGCTTGCGGCGCTCGCCGCTGCGCTGCCCCCAAAGGGGGAGCAATTCGCGCCTTGGGACGGCCCAGCGGCGCTCATGATTCATCCTCCCCTTCATTCCCGCTCCCGCGGCCGGCCGACCGCTCGAGCGCATGGATGCGCGCCTCGAGTGTGCGCAGCCGACGCGTTCCCGACATCGCGTGTTGCCATTCGCGATGCGGCAAGGCCGGAAAGGCGCCGGTGTAAACCCCCGGCTTGTCGATCGAATGGAACACGCCGGTACATCCGGAGACAATCGTATTGTCGACAATGCGCAGGTGCCCGGAAATCATTGCCGCTCCACCGATCTTGCAGTTGCGGCCGATCCGGGTGCTTCCCGCGATGCCCACGCAGCCGGCAATGGCAGTGTGCGCGCCAATGACGCAGTTGTGCCCGATCTGGATCTGGTTGTCGAGCTTGACGTCGTCTTCGATCACCGTGTCGTCGATGGCGCCGCGGTCGATGGTCGTGTTCGCTCCGATTTCGCAATCGGCGCCGATCACCACGCGTCCGACCTGCGGAATCTTGAGCCAGCGCCCGCCCTCTTCGGCCATGCCGAAGCCATCGGACCCGATCACTGCACCCGCATGGATGATCGTGCGCGGACCGACCACGACACGCGCGTAAATCGTGACATTGGAATGCAGCACGACGCCCTCGCTCAGCATGGCGTCCGCGCCCACCGCACAACCGGCGCCGATCTCCACGCGCGCGGCGATCCGCGCACCTGCGCCGATCACAGCGTGGGGACCAATGGCGGCAGTTGGATCGACCTGCGCCGACGCGGCGACGACCGCGGACGGATGCACGCCGGCCGCCGCGCGGACAGCGGGATACAGCACTGCCGCCGCCGAAGCATAGGCTGCATACGGATTGACGTGAAGCAGCTTGGGAAGCGTCGTGGCGCCCGCCTGTGCCGGCGCGACGATGACTGCGGCAGCACGAGTCATTGCGAGCTGCCCGCGATATCGGACACTGGCGAGGAAGGCGAGTGCGCCGGGTCCGGCGTTTTCGAGGGTGGCCACGCGATTCACGCGCACGTCGCCATCGCCGTCGAGCGTTGCACCGATGCGAACCGCGAGGTCGGCCAGTCGTATACCGGAAGGCGCAGGGTTCGGCGGCATCGCGGGCGGGGTTGGCAGGCGGCCAGTGACCAATGGAGCGAGGCGCCCGCGCCGGCCTGGGCGCGTTACTTGTCGGCGAGCGCCTTGATCACTTTTTCGGTGATGTCGATCTTCTGGCTCGCGAACACGACCGGATCCTGCAGGATCAGGTCGAATTTTTCCACCTCGGCGATCTGCATCAGGATCTTGTTTGCGCGCTCCTGGACCGCCGCCAGTTCCTCCGCACGCCGCAGATTGACGTCTTCGCGGAACTGCCTTTCCATGCGTTGCAGGTCGCGCGACTGGTTGGCGAGATCACGCTCCTTGTTGCGGCGCTCGGCCTCGCCTATCGTCGGGCCGTCCTTGTCGAGGAGCGCCTGCAGGTCGCGCACCTGTTTGCCCTGTTTCTGCAGTTCAGCTTCGCGCGGAGCGAATTCCTTTTCCAGCTTCTGCTGCGCTCGCTTGGCTGGCGCGGAGTCGCGCCACAACCGTTCGGCATTGACGAAGCCGATCTTGTAATCGGCGGCAACTGCGGCACCCGTGAAGGCGTACATGATCACGGCGGCGGCAAGGATATGACTGCGTTTCAAGGGAATCTCCTGCTGCGTGCGGCGGGCCGGCATCCTAAAAGGCCGATCCCACCTGGAATTGGAAACGTTGGATGCGATCTCCCGGAATCGAATTGAGCGGGATGGCATAACTGAACTTGAGCGGCCCGATCGGTGAATTCCAGGCCACGCCGATGCCCGTGGAGAATCGGAAATTCTCGAATTCGGGCTGCGCGCCGTTGTCGTAGATCTGGCCCGCATCGAAGAACGCGCCGACACGAACCGCCTTGTCCCCCTTGATCACCGGATACGCCAGCTCCGCATTGCCGACAATCTTGCGCTTGCCGCCCAGCGTATTTTTGCCTGAGGCGTCGCGCGGACCCAGCGTCCCGGCCTCGTAGCCGCGCACCGAACCCACGCCCCCGGCGTAGAACGCCTTGAAGAAGGGAAACGGCTTGTCGTTATAGCCATTACCGTACCCTAGGTCCGCGCGCAGCATCAACACCAATTCTCCATAGACCGGCCAGAACGCCTGATTCAGGTAATTGAGCTTGTAATACGAGAGGTCGCCGAACGGCATGCCGACCTCCGCAAAAAAGCTCTGCAGACGGCCAAACGTAGGATAGAGGATGTCGTTGCGGGTGTCACGCGCCCAGCCGCCCGACAGGATATAGCTGTTGGTGGGGTTTCCGAAGTCGCGGACGAACTCGTAGTAGATTAACGGGCTTTGCTGGAACAGCGTGAGAAAGGTGTGCTCGACCCGGAAGCCGGCATTGATCGAATCGATTTCCGAGACCGGGATACCGAAGGTGATCGCGGCGCCCAGCGTCGACGCCGCGTATTGCGAGACCGCCAGAGAGCTGGGGTCCGTGTATTTGTCGTAGAGTTCAATCACGCGCGAAATGCCATCGACCGTCCAGTAGGGCTCGACGAAGGTCGCCGATATCGTCCGGTTGATCCTGCTGGTGTTGACTGCCAGCGAGAGCGCGTTGCCGGAGCCGAAGATGTTCTGCTGGGAAATCGACGCGTTGAACACCACGCCTTCGGAACTGGAGTAGCCCACGCCCGCGAGGACATTGCCGGTGTTCTTTTCCCCCACGGTCAGCTCGATGTCGATTTGATCCGACGTTCCGGGCACCGGCGGCGTCTCGACATTGACGCTGCCCTCCTCGAAGTAACCCAGACGCCGCACGCGCACCTTCGATCGCTCGATCCGGGTCCCGTCGTACCACCCGTCCTCCAGTTGTCGCAGTTCGCGCCGGATGACCTCGTCGCGGGTCCGCGAATTGCCGGAGATGTTGATCCGGCGGACATAGGCCCGGCGCCCGGCGTCGACATAAAACGTGAAGGCGACCGTCGCCTTGGCGCGGTCGATGTCCGGGACCGCGTTGACGTTGGCGAATGCGTAGCCGTCCACGCCCAGGCGTTCGCTGATGTCCTTGACCGAAGCCTGCAGCCTGGAACGGGAGAACCCTTCACCGGCCTTGACCTTGATCAGGCCGCGAATTTCCGCCTCGGCGACCACGAGTTCACCCAGGACATTGACTGCGGAAACCGTGTAGCGCGGGCCCTCGACCAGGTTCACCGTGATGAACACCTCTTCCTTGTCCGGCGAGATCGATACCTGCGTCGACTCGATGTTGAACTCGAGGTATCCGCGGTTCTGGTAGAAGCTGCGCAGCGATTCCAGGTCCGCCGTCAGTTTCTGCTTCGAATACTGGTCGTCCTTCGTGTACCAGGACAGCCAATTGGGCGTCGTGAGCTGGATTTCGGAGCGCAATTCCTTTTCGGTGAACGTCTTGTTGCCGACGATGTTGATCCGCGCGATGCTGGCGGTTTCACCTTCGACAATCGTGAAGTTGATGGCGACCCGATTGCGATCCTGCGGCGTCACCGTCGTCTGCACGCTTGCAGCATATTTGCCACGGGTGATGTATTGGCGTTTCAACTCCTGTTCCGACCGCTCCAGCGCGGACCGGTCGAAGATAAGCGCTTCGCCGATGCCGACGTCCTTCAACGCCTTCTTGATCGTGTCGTTGTCGAATTCCTTGTTGCCGATGAACGTGAGCGAGGAGATCGTCGGACGCTCCTGCACTATGATCACGAGGACGTCGCCCTGCGCCTCGATGCGGACGTCGCGAAAGAAACCTGTGGCGTACAACGCCTTGACCGCGTCCGCGACCTTTTGGTCGTCGATGCGCTCGCCGACCTTGATTGGCAGGTAGGAAAAAATGGTCCCGGCCTCAGTGCGCTGCACGCCTTCGACCTGGATGTCGCGAACCGTGAACGGGTCGAAGCCCCAGGCGGCAGCGGGCAGCGCCAGGAGCGCGCACACGATTGCACGAGCGAACGCGGACAACGCACCCTCGCGCGCATTCCCGCGCGCACGCCCGCGACGAAGCACGCGGCGCACGATGCGCTTCACCGGTTGCGCCTGCACGCAATCCGCGCAATGGCGGTCAGAACAGTCGGGAAAAATCATTGAAGAGTGCGAGGGCCATCAGTACGGCGAGCATCGCCATGCCGATGCGCTGGCCGACCTCGAATACACGGTCGGAGACGGGACTGCCTTTGACGATTTCAGCGAAATAATACAGCAAATGCCCGCCATCCAACAGCGGAACCGGCAACAGGTTGAGTACGCCCAGGCTGATGCTGATCAACGCGAGATAACCGACAAAGACAAGTGTTCCCGCCTGCGCGGATTGGCCGGCGAAATCGGCTAACGTCAACGGCCCGCTGATGTTGCGCACCGACGCCTCGCCGGTCACGATGCGGCCGAGCATTTTCAACGTGAAAACCGACAGCTCCCAGGTTTTGCGCGCGCCCTGCACAAACGCGTCGAGCACACCAAAGCGGACGGTGACCGCCAACAGTTTTCCCACTTCCGGGTCCACGGTGAGCCGCAGCCCGGCCAAGCCGATGGTCTTTCCGCCCTGCTCGGCAGCCTCCGGCGTGACCGCGATGTCGATGACCGAACCGCCGCGTTCGATCCGGAACACGAGCGTCGTGCCGGCGCTGGCGTTCGTCGTCTGGGCGACATCGCCAGGCGAGCGCATGGCCCGATCCTCGATGGCGGTGATGCGATCGCCCTTGAGCAGGCCGGCGCGTGCGGCAGGCTTGCCTGGCACCACCTCACCCACCAGCGGCGCGCCCAGATCGGGCCGCAGCCCGAGCACGGAAGTGGCATTCCCCTCCCAGTCGGCGGGCTTGAGCCCGGCCAAAGGCAGCGTCCGGGTCACCGCTGCGTCACCGGCACGGGCGTCCTTCGACGTAACCGCGAGCGCAACTGCGTCGCGTCCCTGCGCTCGCAGCAGCCGCCACCGCAGGTCCTGCCAACTTTGCACGGCGTCGCCGTCGAGAGCAACAACCAGATCGCCGCCACGCACGCCGGCCGCCGCCGCCGCGGTGGCCGGTTCGGGTTCGGCAAGCAACGCGCGCTGGCCCGGAATGCCGGCCATGAACATGCCTGCGTAGAGAACAACGGCCAGCAGAAGGTTGGCTACCGGTCCTGCCGCAACGATCGCAATGCGTCTCCAGACATTCTGGCGATTGAACGCACGCGCCAGATCTTCCGGCGCGACATCGCCTTCGCGCTCATCGGCCATTTTCACGTAGCCGCCGAGCGGGATCGCCGACAACGCCCACTCCGTCCGATCCGGCCCGACCCGGCGCGACGCGATAATCCGCCCGAATCCGACCGAAAAGCGCAGCACCTTGACACCGCACCAGCGGGCGACAACGTAGTGGCCGAGTTCGTGGAACACCACCAGCACGCCGAGCGTGACGAGAAATGCGGCGACCTTGTAAGCCAAGTCGATCATGACGCTATTTTCGCATTTTCCAGGGTAAGCTTGAGCCAATCCGCCGCCACGCTGCGCGCTTCATCATCGGCTGCCAGCGCGTCATCGAACGAGGTGGCCGGGCGCACCGGCACGCGCGCCAGCGTCGCCGCACAGGCGGCAGCGATGTCGGTAAACCGGATCGCCCCGCCCAGGAACGCGGCTACCGCGACTTCGTTGGCGGCATTGAGGATCGCCGGCGCGGTGCCCGCGGCGGCCAGTGCTTCATAGGCAAGGGGCAGCGCCGGAAAGCGCGTGGGGTCGGGCTCCTCGAAGGACAACCCGGCCAGCTTCGCAAGTTCAAGCGGCGGCACGCCGGATTCGATGCGCTCAGGCAGTGCCAGCGCCTGCGCGATCGGCGTGCGCATGTCGGGGTGTCCTAATTCGGCCAACACCGATCCATCAACGTATTCGACCAGCGAATGGATGACGCTCTGGGGGTGGATCACCACCTTGATGGCTGCGGCCGGGACGCCGAACAGCCAATGCGCTTCAATGACCTCGAGTCCCTTGTTCATCATCGTCGCCGAGTCGACCGAAATCTTGCGGCCCATCCGCCAGTTGGGATGGGCGCAAGCCTCGTCGGGCGTGACGTGCGGCAATTCGGCGAGAGCGCGCGTTCGGAACGGTCCCCCGGACGCGGTGAGCAAGAGGCGGCGAATTCCTGCGCGGCCAGGGTCACGCGCATACGCTGCCGGCAGGCACTGGAAGATCGCGTTGTGTTCGCTGTCGATCGGCACCAGCACAGCGCCTCCCTCCTCCACCGCGCGCATGAAGAGTTCTCCACCGATGACCAGCGCTTCCTTGTTCGCAAGCAGGATGCGCTTGCCGGCGCGTACCGCGGCCAGTGTCGACGGAAGTCCCGCGGCGCCGACGATCGCGGCCAGCACCGTGTCGACTTCCGGCAACGCGGCGATTTCCGCAAGTCCCGCGGGACCGGCCAGCACGCGTGTCGAAAGATTGTCCGCCGCAAGCGCCTCCTCCAATGCGCGCGCAGCGGCGGCGTCCTGCATCGCCGCGTACTGCGGGCGATGCTTCCGGCACAACACCGCCAGCCGTTCCCAATCCTTGTTCGCCGCAAGTGCCGCAATCCGGAAGCGCTCCGGATGCCGGGACACCACATCGAGCGTGGATGCGCCGATTGATCCGGTGGCGCCGAGCAGCGTCAACGTGCGCATCAGGACTTGACCAGGAACAGTTGCGCGGCAAGCGCCGCCAGCGGCATCGCCGCGAGCAGCGCATCGGTGCGGTCGAGCACGCCGCCATGTCCAGGAAGCAACTTGCCGCTGTCCTTGACGCCCGCATGGCGTTTCATCAGTGACTCGAACAGGTCGCCGATGACCGAAGTTGCCGCCATCAGCAACACAAATGCAAGCCACGCAGCGACCGCCACCACGCCGAGCGCAGGCGCAAACCCCGCCTCGCGCGCAAACGGCAATAGACACAATGCATAGACCGCGACCGCCGCCAATCCACCGTGCACCCCTTCCCAGGTCTTGCCCGGACTGATCTGTGGCGCAAGTTTTCTCCGGCCGAAGGCGCGTCCGGAAAAATACGCAGCGGTATCGGCGATCCACACAATGGCCATCGCCGCGAGTACAAGCCATGGCGAGCGCGATTGCAATTCGACCAGCGACATCCACGCGCCAATCAGCACGATCCACCCCGACCCAGCCATCGCAAGCTGCCCCGTAGTCGGCCAGCGCAGCCTGATCCACAACGGCGCCACCACGAGCCAGAACAGCGCGCCCGTGCCGCATCCCGCAAGCACGATTGCGGCCGGCCACCCGCGTTCGAATCCCGATGCCGGCGCGAAGAGCAGGCCAGCGCTGATGAGCAGAATGCCAATGACAAATGCCAGCAGCCTTCGTAGCGAGAATTTCGCCAGCCGCGCCCATTCGTGCGCGGCGCCGAGGGTCACGGCCAGCATCGCCACGCCAAAGCCGCGTGGGGGCAGCAGGAACAGTGCCGCGAGTACCAGCGGGGCCAGCACCAGCGCGGTCAGAATCCGCGTTCTCAGCATCGCATCGACATCATTGCTGCGCGGCCGCCTGCACCTGTTCACTGGTGCGGCCAAAACGTCGCTCGCGCTTGCGATAGGAAGCAATCGCGGCGTCCAGCGCCGCCGCATCGAAATCGGGCCACAGCAGGTCCGTGAAATAGAGCTCGGTGTAGGCCAGTTGCCAGAGCATGAAGTTGGAGATCCGCTGTTCGCCGCCGGTGCGGATGAAAAGATCGGGTTCGGGAGCGTAGTGAAGCGCGAGATACGGCTCCAGCGCCTCAGGGGGAATCGGTGCGCCGGTCGCGCGCTCCGGGTACGCCGCGAAAAACCGCTGCGCCGCCTGCGCGATGTCCCAGCGTCCGCCGTAATTCGCGGCAATGGTCAGCGTCAAGCGGGTGTTGTTCGCGGTCATCGCCTCGCCGGCGGCGACGAGTTCACGAATGCGCGGATCGAACGGATTGAGGTCGCCGATCAACTTGAAGCGAATCCCGTTGTCGTGAAGCTTCGCCACTTCCTGCTCGAGCGAGCGCAGGAAAAGTTCCATCAGGATCGACACCTCATCGGCCGGGCGGCGCCAGTTCTCGCTCGAGAAGGCGAACAGCGTCAGGTACTCGATTCCGCGCTCGATCGTCGCACGGACGGTGCGGCGCACGGCCTCTACACCGCGATGATGTCCCGCCACCCGCGGCAGCAGCCGCTGCTTGGACCAGCGTCCGTTGCCGTCCATGATGATCGCCACGTGCCGCGGCACGGCAAGCGTCTCGGGTATTTCGCGCGTGGAGCTCTTGAACACAAATCAGACCGCCATCAGGTCCGCTTCCTTCGCCTGCAGCATCTTGTCGATCTCGGCGATGAAGCGATCGGTGAGTTTCTGCACGTCCTGTTGCGCATGGCGCTCATCGTCCTCCGAACACTGCTTGTCCTTCAGCAGCTTCTTCACGTGTTCGTTGGCGTCGCGCCGGATATTGCGCACGGCAATTCGCGCAGCCTCGGCTTCCTTGTGGACGACCTTGGTGAGTTCGCGGCGGCGCTCTTCGGTGAGCGCGGGCATCGGGATGCGGATCAAGTCGCCGCTCGTCGCGGGATTCAAGCCCAGGTCGGAATCACGAATGGCCTTTTCCACCACCGGAATCATCTTCTTTTCCCACGGCTGCACGCCGATCGTGCGCGCATCCGCCAGCGTGACGTTGGCGACCTGGGCCAACGGCATCATCGAGCCGTAATAGTCGACATGGATGTGGTCGAGCAGGCCGGTATGCGCGCGCCCCGTGCGCACCTTGCCCAGGTCCGCCTTCAGCGCGTCGACCGACTTGCTCATCTTCTGTTCCGCGGATTTCTTGACGTCGTCGATCATGCGTCCTCCTTGCGCCAGCCCGGCGGCGCGTCTAGCAATGCACCAGCGTACCCTCGTCCGCGCCCATGACGACGCGCTTCAATGCGCCTGGAACGGAAATCGAAAACACCTTGAGCAGCATGTTCTGGTCGCGGCACAGCGCAAGCGCGGTGGCGTCCATGACCTTGAGGTTCCTAACAATCGCTTCGTCGAAGGTGAGGGTGAGATAGCGCGTCGCGCCCGGGTCCCTCATCGGGTCGGCGGTGTACACGCCGTCCACCTTGGTCGCCTTCAGGACGATGTCCACGTTCATTTCCCGACCGCGCAGCGCGGCGGCGGTATCGGTCGTGAAAAACGGATTGCCGGTACCGGCGGCGAAGATGACGACCTTGTGTTCCTCGAGGTGCCGCAAGGCGCGTCCGCGGATATAGGGCTCGGCGACCTGGTCGATTCGCAACGCCGATTGCACGCGCGACTCGACGCCCGCGCGGCGCAGCGCGTCCTGCAGCGCCAGTGCGTTCATGAGTGTGGCGAGCATGCCCATGTAGTCGGCGGTGGCGCGGTCCATGCCGGCTGCGCCGGGGGCCACGCCGCGGAAAATATTACCTCCGCCGATGACGATCGCGATTTCCACGCCGAGCCGCTGGACATCGGAAATTTCCGCCACGATGCGATCGATGGTCTCGCGCTTGATGCCGTAGGTGTCGTCTCCCATCAGCGCCTCGCCCGAAAGCTTCAGCAAAATGCGCTTGTACGCCGTCCCCTGGGCGGGCTTGGCGGATGGGGATGGGGAGGTGGAAACAGCGGATGAAACCGGGGCGGGAACCGAGGCGAGCGGTGCGGTGGCGGTCGGCAAGTTCATGCGATCTCCCTCTTCAATGCCCGGCAGTTTGATGCAGATCGAATCCCGCACGCAGCGGTCGCCGCGCGCGGGGGTTTCCATGTCGCGTTACACCTTGGCCATCGCTGCCACTTCGGCGGCAAAGTCGTCCTTCTTTTTCTCGATGCCTTCGCCGACGACGTAAAGCGCAAACGATTTGACCGTCGTGCTCCTGGATTTCAGGTGTTTCTCGACCGTGTCGTCGGGGTTTTTCACGAAAGGCTGTCCCAGCAGCGTGACTTCCGCCAGGAATTTGTTGACGCGGCCCTCGACCATCTTCTCTACGATGTCCGCCGGCTTGCCCGTGTCGGCGGCCTGCGCGGTGTAGATGGCGCGTTCCTTCTCGATCAGGTCGGCCGGGACCTGATCCCGTGATATGCACAACGGACGGACGTTGGCTATGCTGGCCGCGATGTGCATTGCGACGTCCTTGCCGGCAACCTCGTCGCCATCGAATTCCACCGTGACGCCGACCCGGCCACCGCCATGCAGGTATTGGACCAGCCGCGCCAGCGTGGTGAATCTCACGAAGCGGCGGATCGACATGTTTTCGCCGATTTTCTGCACATGTGCCACGCGCACCGACTCGACCGTGCCGCCGGAAAGCGGCAACGCGGACAGTTCCCCGATATCCGCAGGATTTTTCTCGGCGACCAGCCGCGCCAACGCCTTTGCGTACGCGACGAAGTCCTCGTTACGGGAAACGAAATCGGTTTCGCAGTTGACTTCGACCATCGTCGCGACTTTGCCGTCGTGCGCGAGATACGCTCCAACGACGCCTTCGGCAGCCACGCGGCCGGCGGCCTTGGATGCCTTCGCGCCGCTCTTGATGCGCAACAGTTCCTCGGCCTTGACGAGGTCGCCCTGGCTTTCCGTCAGCGCCTTCTTGCATTCCATCATGCCCAGCCCGGTGCGCTGGCGCAATTCCATCACCCTGCTTGCGGAGATTTCCGCCATGGCAGTACTCCCTAAAAACAAGGGGGCCGCGGCCCCCTTGTCCGTATGTTGAACGCGTCAGACGGGCGCCTCTTCCGCTACTTCGACAAATTCGTCGCCGCCTTGCACGATCTCCTGGATCACCGTGCTCTTGCCTTCGAGGATGGCGTCGGCCGCCCCGCGCGCGTACAGGCGGATCGCGCGGCTGGAGTCGTCGTTGCCGGGAATGACGTGGGCAATGCCCAGCGGCGAGTGGTTGGTATCGACCACGGCGACCAACGGGATGCCGAGCTTCTTGGCCTCGGTCACCGCAATCTTGTGGTAGCCGACGTCGATGACGAAGATCGCATCGGGCAACGCATTCATGTCCTTGATTCCGCCCAGGCTCTTGTTGAGCTTGTCCTGCTCGCGCTTCAACGACAGGGCCTCGCGCTTCGACATGCGGTCGAACGTGCCATCCTCCGCCATCACCTCCAGGTCCTTCAGGCGCTTGATCGACACCTTGACGGTCTTGAAGTTGGTGAGCATGCCGCCCAGCCAGCGATGATCGACGTAGGGCATGCCGCAGCGCCTGGCTTCATCGGCAATGATTTCGCGCGCCTGGCGCTTGGTGCCGACGAACAGGACGGTGCCGCGGTTGGCTGCCAGCTGACGCATGTATTTCATCGCGTCCTGGTAGTTCTGCATCGTCTTCTCGAGATTGACGATGTGAATCTTGTTGCGATGGCCGAAGATGTATTCCGCCATCTTCGGATTCCAGTAACGGGTCTGGTGACCGAAGTGGACCCCGGCTTCCAGCATTTGACGCATCGTGACCGACATTGCGAAACTCCTTCAGGGTTGGCGTGACCGCAAATGCAACCTGCGGCCACCCTCCACCCGCGGAAGTGATCCTGCTCCCACGCATTTGACTTGGCGCCGGGCAGGACACCCCAAAGACCGCAGGTGTGTGGATTGTGCCGATGACCGCCTGCCGGAACTGTTCCGGCAAAACGCTTCGGACATATAAAGCTTCGAGCTAACTCGTTATTCTAGCACGGTTTCGGTACCTGTTGCCACCGTTAGGGGGTAACCTCCGGCTTGCGCCGCACACCTCTTGCCCCCAATCTTCGATTGTGACCTCCGCCATTACCGAACGTTCTGCGCATCCCTATGCCCCCGGCGCCCCGACGGACGCATTCTGCGCGGCCCCGGAACTCGGGTTGCTGGCCTTCACCGGCCCGGATGCGGAGGCTTTTTTGCAGGGACAGCTCTCGAGCGATCTCAAGGAATTGACTCCCGGGGCGGTGCAGTTGTCGAGCTATAACTCGGCCAAAGGACGAATGCTCGCCACGCTGCTGATCTGGCGTGACGGCAACGAATCGTTGTGCGCGCTGGTCGCGGCAGACCTGGTGGAACCGCTGCGCAAGCGCCTGTCGATGTACGTACTGCGCGCCAGGGTCACGGTGGCCGACTTTTCCACTTCGCACACTGTGCTCGGTATCGGCGGAGCGCGTGCGAGTGAAGTGGTCCATGCGGCCATGGGTAGTGCGCCCGATCGGGGCAATGTCCTCGTTGGCGAAAGCGCGACGCTGGTCGGGTTTCCCGATGGCCGCATTGTCGTTGTGGCCCCGGAGCCCTCCGCGGCAGCGCTGCGGATCAAGTTCGCGACCAAAGCCACGACGGTTCCGCCGGAATTCTGGCGCTGGCTCGGCATACGCGCCGGTGTCCCGACGATCGTGGCGGCGACCCAGGACCTCTTTGTTCTGCAAACAACGAACTGGGATCTGCTGGGCGGCGTGAGTTTCCAGAAGGGCTGCTATCCCGGGCAGGAAATTGTCGCGCGCACACAATACCTCGGCAGGCAGAAGGAGCGCATGCAACTGTTCCATGTCGCCGGCCCGCCGCCGCCGCCGGCGACGAAAATCTACGGCACCGTCTTTGGCGACCAGGCCTGCGGTACCGTGGTCGACGCCGCGCAGTCGCCGGAGGGCGGAAGCGATCTGCTCGCGGTCCTGCAATTGAGTGCTCTCGAAGGGCCGCTTTGCCTCGGGACGCCGGATGGGCCGGCACTCACGCCGCTGCCACTCCCGTATTCGATTCCGGCGCCAGTCGCGCCCAATCGACCGAAGCTGTAGCGCCTCAGTGTAGCGACTCAGGTTGCAGACCGGCGTCCACTACTACGTTTGGTACCAGGTCACGGGCGACCCGCAACATGCTCGCACCGCGATCGACGCCATGATGGTCGACCTCGCCCGCCGGACGGGTATCGCCGGAAGACTGTTCCTGCGCCGTGGCGAGTCCTCCACCTGGATGGAAATCTACGAAGGTGTCGCCGACCCGGCATTTTTTGAGCGCGAATTCACCGCCGTTGCACTTGAGCACGACCTTGCGCGATTCATCAATGCCGGAGACCGCCACGTCGAAGCCTTTGTCACGGCCGGCTGATCGCGATGTGCCTCGTCGTCATCGCGCTCGATGTACATCCGCGCTTTGCGCTGGCAGTCGCCGCCAACCGCGACGAATTCCACGCCCGCGCAGCCCTTCCAGCGCGCTGGGGTGATACACCTCCATTCTCGGGCATTCTCGCGGGACGCGATCTCGAAGCCGGCGGCACCTGGCTGGGCGCGCGGCGCGACGGGCGCTGGGCGTTGATCACCAACGTGCGCGACAGGCAACGTCACCACGATTCCGAAGCACCGTCGCGAGGCGAACTTGTGCCGGCCATCCTCAACGACCAAGCCGCACCGGCGACGGCGCTGGCCGCCGTCATGCGAACTGCGCAACCCTACAACGGATTCAACCTGCTGGCCGGCGATGCGGACAGCGCGACGTGGGCGTCCAATCGCGCATCGCACCCGCAGGCCCTGGCCGCGGGCGTACACGGCCTGTCGAACGCGCTGCTCGACACGCCCTGGCCGAAACTGGCGCGAACCAAGGGCGCAATCGCAGCGTGGGCAGCGCGCGGCGGCGACGACCTTTCACCGGTGTTCGCCGCGCTGGCCGATCAAACCCGGGCGCCCGACGACGCATTGCCGGCGACAGGCGTGCCACTTGAATGGGAGCGTCTGCTTTCGGCGCCGTTCATCGTCAGTGAAGACTACGGAACGCGATGCTCGACGGTGCTGGTCATCGCGCGCAACGGCGCTGCCCGATTTGTCGAGCGCTCGTTCGATGCGCGTGGAAATGTGACCGGCGAAGTTGGATTCGAGTTCGAGGTACCGACCTAGCCCAGCGTCCGCGTCATGGTCCGATGCGGAATACCCGCCTCCAGATATTCGTCGCCGACGGCAACGAATCCGTGGCGCGCATAGAACGGCATCGCCTGCGTCTGCGAATTGAGGATCACGCGCGCATGACCGCGGGCGCGCGCGAGATCCACCAGCTGGCTGAGCAGCGCAGATCCGACACCCTGGCCCCGCCAGACGTCCAACACCGCAAGCCGCCCGATGTGTCCGTCGGGCAACAACCGACCACACCCCACCGCCGTTCCAGACGCATCCTCGGCGAGAGCATGACGGCAGGCACCGTCGAAATCGTCCCACTCCATGTCTTCCGGTATGGACTGCTCGACGATGAACACGGCGCGCCGCACAGCGCGGAGCGCTTCGATGGCGTCCGACCAGTCGACCAGACGAATCGCGAATGGGTCCGCGCCTGCGTCAACCGCCATAGTTCGAGAACGTGAGGCGCGCGCGCCCATTGCGGACGTCGAGCGCACAGTGTCCACCCACCGGCAAAGTCAGCTTGTCGACGACGTGCCCGAATGGCAATCCGGTAAATACGGGTATCGGAATCAGGGAACGCAGCTGCGCTACGACGGTGGCCAGGTCGAAGCCTCCGTCGTTGTCATTGAGTTCATATTCGTTGAACTGGCCGAGCACGATCGCGCGTTGCCGCGCCAGCACGCCGGCGTGGTGCAATTGGTAGAGCATGCGTTCGATGCGGTAGGGATGCTCGCCCACGTCTTCCAGGAAGAGGATGCCGTCGTCGATGCGCGGGAAATAGGGCGTGCCCGCCAGATGTGCGACCATCGCCAGGTTGCCGCCCCACAGCGTGCCCGCAGTTGCGAACGCCGCCGGGCCATCGAGCTCGCATTCGACTTCATACGTGTCCGCGCCCAGCAATCCGAAGCAATGGTCGAGCGTGTACGTGGACAGTATCTCCGCACCGAAATCGCCCCTCGCCGACGGTCCGGCAAAGCTTTTCATTCCCGCGCACGCCAGCGCCGCCAACTGGAACGCCGTGAAGTCGCTGTAACCGAGCCAGCGTTTGCGCGTGTTCGCCAGCATCCTGAAATCGAGGCGCGGCAACAGACGCGTCCAGCCGTAGCCGCCTCGCAGCGTGATCGCGAGTTCGACACGCGGATCTGCGGCCATCCGCAATACGGCCGCCAGACGTTCGTCATCCGGCGCCGCGAAGCGTTGCCAGCGTGCGTGGCAGGTCGGATCGACGACGACCCGGTGGCCCAACGCCTCGAGCCGTGCGACGGCGCGTGCCAGCGCCGCCGGGTCCTGCGCGAAACCCGCGGGCGCGTAGAGGCCGATGCCGTAAGTCCGGAACATGATCAGCGGCGGAGCGTTTCAGCGCCTCGCCGCGAAAAAATCCGACAGGAGCCTGCCGCATTCTTCGGCGCGGGCGCCGCCGGTCACGGTGGCGTGGTGGTTGAGTCTCGATTGCGCGAAGAGGTCGACGACCGATCCACACGCGCCGGTCTTGGGATCGCTTGCGCCGAACACGAGTCGGGCGATTCGCGCATGCAGGATCGCGCCGGCGCACATGGGACAGGGTTCCAGCGTCACGTACAGTTCACAGCCCGGCAGCCTGTAGTTGCCCACGACATTCGCAGCGTCGCGCAGCGCGGCGATTTCCGCGTGCGCAGTCGGGTCGTTGGCCGCGATGGGCGCGTTGCCGCCACGGCCCACGACCACGCCGTCCCTGACGACAATGGCGCCCACCGGCACTTCGCCGCGCGCGCCCGCCGCGCGCGCCAGAACGAGCGCCTCGTCCATCCAGATGTCGTCACTTGCCGGCGTTGGCATCTTCGATATGGAAACGGTGCAGGATGCGGTGGATCACCGGCGTGAACATGATGCCGGTGGCGCCGAGCAGGATCACGCCGCAGAACAGTGCGTAAAAACTGTCGAACAGCTTGCCGGCAACGGACGAGTTCTCCTTGACCGGGCCCATGCCGGACAGCAGCAGCGCCGATTGGTGGAATGCGTCGAGCCAGCTGAAATCGTCGATGGCGTGATA
>JAYTIR010000070.1:0-4059 GCA_043731765.1 Burkholderiales bacterium | reverse complement strand
TACCACGAGTTCCGCTACAACCCGAAGGCGGTCATCGGCGGCACGTTCGACTGGGCCTACGAACATCTGGGCATCCTGAGTTGGGTGATCGAAATCTGGGCGCCGATGCGCGAGGCGGGCATCGAGGGCTACAAATACATCGACTGGTTCCGCGACCATCCGGTGGAACACGACCTCAAGCTCATTCGCTGGAGCGATGCGGCGCTCGACGGCCTCGCGCACATTCCCTGGAAATCCTTCGATCATCCTCAATTGGGCAAGGTCGAGATCGGCGGCTGGAACCGCTTCCATGCATTTTCCAATCCGCCGCCGAAGTTTCTCGAACGCGAGCTTGCGCGTTTCCCGAAGTGGCTGATCTGGCAGGCGCTGATTTCGCCCAAGCTCGAACTTGTCCATGCCGGCGCGGAAGACGCGGGCGGCGGCAACTACAAGGTCACGTTGGTCGTCCAGAACACGGGCTGGCTCCCGTCGTACGTCTCGAAGCGTGCACTCGAGCGCAAGGTCGTGCGCGGCCTGATTGCCGAGATCGCGCTGCCGCGTGGCGCGTCACTGGTGCAGGGGAAGTCGCGCGTCGATGCCGGTCAGCTCGAGGGCAAGGCGTACAAGCATACCGGTGTCTCGTTCTGGCCCGAGCACAATGTGACCGACGATCGCGTGAAGGTCGAATGGATCGTCAAGGGCAGCGCGGGAGACACCATCGATATCGTCGCCCGTCACGAGCGCGCAGGAACGCTGCGCGTCGATGTCAAGCTCACGTAGGACAGCCGATGACCAATTCACGTATTCGCATGCATAGCGCCGCCGCCGCGCTTCTGCTCGGCTTGATCGCTGGTTGCGCAACGCCCGACGCGACGAAGGGTAAGCCGAGCCTCGGCCGAATCGACCACATCGTCGTCGTTTATGCCGAGAATCACAGCTTCGACAATCTGTACGGACTCTTCCCGGGCGCCAATGGCATCGCCAATGCGTCGCCTGCGTCGTATGTGCAGGTCGATCGCGACGGCAGCGTCCTGCCACACCTGCCGCCGGTGTGGAAAGGCAAAGATCCCGATCCCGCCTTTCCGACCAATCTTCCGAACAAGCCGTTCCGCATCGATGCGCCACCGATCAACCTGCCGCTGTCCGCGCCGACCCGCGATCTGATCCACAAATTCTATCCCCAGCAAGAGCAGATCAACGGGGGCCGCAACGATCGTTTTGTCGAGGTGTCGGACGCCGGCGCGCTGGCGATGGGGTACTACGACGGGTCGAAGTTGCCGATGTGGAAATGGGCGCGGGAGTACACGCTGGCCGATAATTTCTTCATGGGATCCTTCGGCGATTCGTTCATCAACCATTTCTGGCTCATCTGCGCGTGCACGCCGGTGGACCCGAAGGCACCCGAAAACCTGCGCGCCCGGCTCGACGAGCGCGGTTGGCTCAAGCGCCTGCCCGACTCGCCGCCATCCGCACTCACCGGCCCGGCTTCGTTCGTGCCTTCCGAGTTCACGCCCGATGGCTATGCGGTCAGCACCAACCAGCCGCCCTACCAGCCGTCGCGCGTGCCGCCGGCGAAGGATGGCGATCGGCGCCTCGCCGATCCGGGCAAGCACTTCCTGCCGCCGCAGACGCTGCAGACCATCGGGGATACGCTGAGCGCGAAAGACGTGACGTGGGCGTGGTATGCCGGCGCGTGGAATGCCGCCGTTACCGACGGCTCGCAGCCGCCCGATGCGCCGCGCAGGGTGATCAACACCTCCGCAAACGGTGCGCCGTACTTTGTCACGCATCACCAGCCGTTCAACTATTTCGCACGGTTCGCACCCGGCACGCCTGACCGCGAACGGCACCTCAAGGATTACACCGACCTGGTCGCGGGCATTGAGATCGGGTCGTTGCCGCAGGTTGCGTTCTACAAGCCGCAAGGAACCCTGAACGAACATCCGGGCTACGCCGACGTGCTGACCGGGGACCAGCACATCGCAGACCTTGTAGCGAAAATCAAGGCGAGTCCGCTGTGGGCGTCCACCGCGATCATCATCACGTACGACGAAAACGGCGGCTTCTGGGACCACGTTGCGCCGCCTGCCGGCGAGCGGTGGGGACCGGGGACGCGCATTCCGACGATCATCATTTCTCCGCTGGCCAAGCGCGGCTACGTCGACCACACGTCCTACGACACGACCTCCATCCTCAAATTCATCACGCTTCGCTTTGGCTTGGAGCCGCTGCCCGGCGTGCGCGCGGGCGCTGGGGACATGACCGCGGCATTCGAATAAGCGGCGGAACAGATTTTTCGCTACGGCGACGAGAAATCGAACCTGATCCAAAGATAAATCGTGGCCGATTCTGTTACCAAACGCGGACTTGCCGTGGTGCCTCGGGGCGTGTGGGTCTTAGGGCTAGTCAGCATGTGCATGGACCTCTCGTCGGAGCTGGTCCACTCGCTGCTGCCGCTTTACATGGCCACGGCGCTTGGTGCAAGCGTGTTTGTGATCGGCATCATCGAAGGCGTTGCCGAGGCGCTGGCGCTGGTCGTCAAGCTCTTCTCCGGCGTCATCTCCGACGTCTTCCGCAAGCGCAAACCGCTCGTTCTGCTCGGGTACGGAATCGCGGCAATTTCGAAGTTTGCTTTTCCGCTCGCGCCCACGCTTGGCTGGATCGTGGGTGCGCGCTTCGCCGACCGCGTCGGCAAGGGCATTCGCGGCGCGCCGCGCGACGCGCTGATCGCCGACATCACGCCGGCCGGGGCGCGCGGCCGCGGTTTCGGACTGCGGCAGGCGCTGGATACCGTGGGCGCCATCGGCGGGCCGTTGCTGGCCCTGGGCGCGATGGCGTATTTCGCGGGCAACTTCCATGCGGCGTTCTGGATCGCGGTCGTGCCGGCGATGCTGGCGGTGGCGCTGATCGTCTTCGGCGTTGACGAACCGGACCGTCCGGCATTGCCGGAAGCACAGAAACCCAGCCTTCGTTTGGCCGACGTCCGGCGCCTTTCACGCAATTACGTTTTTGTCGTCACCATCGCGGGCGTGCTGACGCTCGCTCGATTCTCGGAGGCGTTTCTCGTCCTGCGCGCGCAAAACGTCGGGTTTCCGGATGCACTGGCGCCGCTGGTGATGGTGGTGATGTCCGTCGTCTATGCGGCGGCGTCGTATCCGGCAGGTGCTGCGGCCGATCGTGGCCACGGCGCGCGCCTCCTGTCGTTTGGACTGGCGGCGCTTGTCGCGGCAGATCTCATTCTTGCGCATGCGGACGGCCGCTTGATGGTGCTCTCCGGCGCAGCGCTGTGGGGCCTGCACATGGGACTCACCCAGGGCCTTTTGGCAGCACTTGTCGCAGGCTCCGCACCGGCAAATATGCGCGGAACGGCATTCGGCGTCTTCAATCTCGTGTGCGGCGTTGCGCTGCTCATCGCCAGCGGACTTGCCGGGTGGCTGTGGGATGCCTTCGGTCCGCGCTTCACTTTTTACGCGGGCGCGGCCTTCACGGTCATTGCGTGGATCGGATTTCTGCGCTATGGACGCCGCGCGGCTGAGCTACCGGCTTCGTGATTATCCAAATCCCGTGCGACAACGAGGCAGGTCGGATGGATCAGCCAGTGACCAGCGGAGGTTCGTCCATCGCGGCGATCTGCTCGCGCAGTTCCAGAATGCGGTCCTGCCAGTAGCGCGGCGTGTTGAACCACGGAAACGCCGCGGGAAACGCCGGGTCGTCCCAACGCCGCGCGATCCATGCCGCGTAGTGAATGAGCCGCAACGTGCGCAATGCCTCGACGAGATGCAGTTCGCGCGCGTCGAAATCGTGGAAATCCTTGTACCCCGAGAGCACGTCGGACAATTGGCGGGTCATCGCGGCGCGGTCGCCGGACAGCAGCATCCACAGGTCCTGCACGGCCGGTCCCATTCGCGCGTCATCGAAGTCGACGAAGTGCGGACCGTCCTGCGTCCACAGCACATTGCCGGCATGACAATCGCCGTGCAGGCGGAGCGTTCTCACATCGCCGGCGCGGCCGAAGCAATGGCGGACGCCGGCCAATGCCATTTCGGACACCGTTCGATACGCTTCCATGAGGTCCGGCGG